>BEIM01000057.1 GCA_002898995.1 bacterium HR36 | reverse complement strand
TTCCGATCTGCAGTCCCGCCAGAAACACCGTACGCAGCTGCCCCAAGTGCTGCTGGCGTGCAGACATCTCCCGGTGCGCTAGTTCGATGGCCTTTGCCAGACCGACGATGAGCGGCACAGGTTCGGTGTCTGGCCGACGTTCCCGTTCCTGGTGGCCGCCGTACAGCAGAGGCTTGAGAATCACACCACGCCGCACCAGCAATCCGCCAATACCCTTTGGGCCGTGCAGTTTGTGCCCGGAAAAACTCAGTGTGGTCAGCCCGAGTTGATGAAAGTGGACGGGGATTTTGCCCACGGCTTGAACCGCATCACAATGCACGGGGATGTGGCGCTGGCGGCAAAGGGCTGCGAGCTCTGCGACAGGCTGCAAGGTGCCCGTTTCATTATTAGCCAGCATTAGGCACGCCAGCTGCACGTCCCCCTGGCAGAGCTCCGCCAACCCCTGCACCTCCACTCTCCCGTCCAGGCGCACAGGAATCTCGCGCCAGGAGAAACCCCGTTCCGCTAATGTCGCCACCGCCTCCTGCACCGAGGGATGTTCGATGCGGCTGGATACAATCACACCGTTGTCACGAGCCAGACCAAAGATGGCCAGGTTGTTGGCTTCTGTAGCCCCGCTGGTGAAAATCAATTCGTCGGGCTCGGCTCCGAGATAATGGGCGATGAGTTCGCGGGCATCTTCGACGGCTTTCCGCGCGCGCCGGCCATAGCTGTGGACACTGGAAGCGTTGCCGTACTGCTCGCTCCAGTATGGCTCCATCGCCTCGCGCACTTCCGGCAGCAGCGGCGTAGTCGCGTTGTTGTCCAGATAAATCATGACCGCTTTCCCAAACTTTGCTTCTCGCCGCTAACATGCTACGCAATCTCCGCCGACTCGTCATTCCCGCCGGCGCTGGAAGAGGTAATACAGTGCAGTAATGGCCAGGATTGCAGCAATGCACACCAAGAGCGTTAAATCCATGATTCGCCTCAATAGTCCCTGTCGTTGTTTCGTCGTCTTACGCTGCAAGCCACGGCTTGGGAGCTGGAAATGCCGTAATTGGTGTTGGATTAACTTCCCAAAGCCATGGGTGTTTTCCCGTAAGTATACATGGAGTTTCTCTAGGCTGCTGGGACAAAGCTCCGAAGGGGCTGCTTCTGGCTAATAGAACGTGGTTCCACGTGAAGCAAAATGAGCGGAACTGCTCTAGGTAGCGACGGCATAGGCTGAATCAGGAGGGGAAGTGGAGACGGTGCAGGGCAAATTGCTGGCGGATGTGATTAGCCTGCTGCCAAAGTTTGTCATTGTCGGCCAGGAAGCGCACCAGCTGACCTGTGGAAATACCGAGTGCTTGGGCAGTGGCAGCGAGGTGCCCCTGGTAAGCGGCCAAGGCGTCCAACACTAGCCCCGCGGTGGGCCAGTAGCGGGCATCACGCTGGCCGAGTTTTAAGCGGTGCTGGGCAATTTCGCGGAGCAAGGCTATCGCCTCAGGTGCGGTCGGTGGAAACGCCTCGCGCAATAGCAAGTACATCCGTTGCCGCAACCGTCTTAAGGCCCGTTGCTTGTTTTCGTGCTGGGACCGGCTTTCCTCAGCGATGACCTGCAAGCCGCTGGGGCGATGGCGCAAGCGAACGGCCGAGTCGGTTTTATTCCGTTTCTGGCCGCCAGGACCGCTAGCGCGATATGTGTCCACGGCGCATTGCCGCAAGAGTTGTTCGTCGGAAAGTGCGGTAAATTGGTGGCGCATAGCCTGGCAAAAATTTTTGCTGGCCGCTTGACCTTTGCCCCGGAAATTTTACAATCGCCCTGCGAAGGAAACGCCGAGTATCCCCCTATTACCAGCCTAAGGGAGGAATGCCCATGCCCGAATCGCCTCACCCGCCTCATAAGCCGGGCATCTCCCGGCGCGAGTTTCTCAGTGGCACAGGTTTGACAGCAGCGGCGACGGCTTTGATCGGTCCTGGCGAAACCCTTGGCCAAGCGGACAAGGCCAAAGCGATCGCAACGCCGGGTTTCGGCCCGAAGCCGGTGGCTTGCGAGCTCACCGTCAACGGGACGCGCATTACTGTCCAGATTGAACCCCGCGTTACCCTGCTGGATTGTCTTCGCCATTACATGGACGTCACTGGTCCCAAAAGGGTCTGCGACCGCGGCACCTGCGGCGCCTGCACGGTTTTGCTCAATGGTAAGCCCATTTACGCCTGCACCATGCTCGCCCTGGAAGCCCAGGGCAAGAACATCGAAACGCCCGAAAGTCTGTACCAAGACGGTCAGTTACACCGCGTGCCGGCCGCCTTTGCCCAGTACGATGCGCAGCAGTGCGGCTTCTGCACGCCGGGATTTGTCATGGCGATGAAGGGGTGTTTCGACCGCAATCCGAAAGCTACGCCTGCGGAAGTGGAGCGTTGCCTGGCGGGCAATATCTGCCGCTGCGGTACCTATCAGCAAATGCGCCACGCCCTGCGCAGTCTCTGCCAGAAAGGAGGCTAAGCGATGGCGGAAATCAAATGGCCCGCAAAGCGTCGCGTCATCGGCACCCGTGTACCGCGGTTGGATGGGCCTGACAAGGCCACTGGCCGGGCTCGCTATAGCCAGGACATCAATCGTCCAGGCATGCTTCATGCCGTCATCCTTCGCAGTCCCTACGCACACTGCCGCATAAAGAGCCTCGATCTTTCTGAGGCCGAAAAAGCGCCTGGAGTCCGCGCCATTGTTACGGTCGGGCAGCTCAATTACACGGGCGGGCGCAAAGAAGGCAAACCCGGCTGGGCGTTCCCCGTGAATAAGACCGATGTCGGCCGCGAACTGTTTTACCACGGCGACGAAATCCTTGCCATCGCTGCCGACACCGAGGAACATGCGCGCGATGCTTTGCGGCTGGTGAAAATCGAATACGAGCAATTGCCGTTCATCGTCAAAGAAAGCACAGCTTTGCAAAAGCGCAACGCCCCTAGCACGGTGCCAGGCAAAGACGCCAGCAACGTCATCCCCGGAGGCAACCGCACCCAGGGCGATCCCGATGCGGCCAAGAAGGCTGCGGAAGTCCTGGTAACTGGAACCTACGGCGTGCCCGTCATTACGCATTGCTGCCTGGAGACCCACGGTTTGGTCGCGGAATGGGAAAATCCTAAGAGCCTGGTAATTTGGTGTACGACGCAAGCGGTGCCTGGTACCGCCGGGCAATTGCAAGGATTCCTCGCGGGCCACGGCATTACCGCAAGCGTGCGCTGTATTACCCATTACATGGGAGGCGGTTTTGGTAGCAAGTTTGGCCCCGATATTCAGGGCCAGCTCGCCGCTGTGCTCGCATGGCTGGCCAAGGCGCCCGTCAAACTCTTCCTCGACCGCGACGAAGAACACTTGGCTGCGGGTAATCGTCCCAGCGCCACAGCGACGGTGACTATCGCCGGCAATAGGGATGGGACGATCACGCTGTTTGAAGCGACCAGCCACGGCACGCCAGGGATTGGCAGGAGTGCTGGTGTTAACATCGGCATTTTGCCTTACGTGTACGAGGTGGCCAATGTCCGCATCAGCACGGAGATCGTCCGGCTCAATCACGGAGCGGCACGGGCCATGCGCGCCCCTGCTCATCCGCAAAACTGCTTTATCACGGAGTCGGCGGTGGACGACTTCGCTAATGCTGCCGGCTTAGACCCAATGGAAGTCCGGCTCAAGAACCTGCCGCCTAACGATCCCAACGCCATCAAGACTCAGCCGACTTCCTTCTTGGCGCTGCGGCAAACCATTTACGCCACAGAGATCGGCATCGCCGCCGAACTGTCGCAGTGGAAGAAGAAATGGCATCCACCAGGCAAAGGTCCGACTAAAGGTCCATGGAAGCATGGCATCGGCATGGCGCTGCACACCTGGGGCGGCGCCGGCCGCGCCGACAACGATGTCTTCGTCACCATCCACAGCGATGGTTCGGTGCTGGTGCAGTGCTCGACACAAGACCTGGGTACCGGCGAACGTACAGTGCTGGCCATCGTGGTCGCGGAAGTTCTTGGGTTAGAACCGAAAGAGTTGACCGTAATCATCGGCGAAAGCCAGATCGGCCGTTCCACGGGATCGGGCGGCAGCACCACTACTCCTGGCACTGCGCCAGCGGCTTTGGTGGCAGCGATTAACGCCCGCGACGAATTGTTCCGCAAGATCGCCCCGAAGCTCGGCACGCAGCCGGAAAGCCTCGCCATTGAAGCGGGAAAAATCACCGACAAGGCGAGTGGCAAGAGCTACACCTGGCGGCAGGCCTGCGCCCGACTGGGTATGGAGAGTGTTCGCGGCCAGGGAAACTGGCAGCCCGGTCTATCCAATCTCGGCGTAGGCGGCGTGCAAGTCGCCGAAGTCTGGGTAGACACCGAAACCGGCGTGGTGCGGCTCGAAAGAATTGTCGCCGTCCAGGATTGTGGCATGGTTGTCAATAAACTCGGCTGCGAGTCGCAAGTGGCCGGCGGTGTCATCATGGGCATCAACCTCGCCATGTTCGAGGAGATGATCGTGGATGAGCAGACCGGTCGCATGGTCAACCCCGACTTCGAATTCTACAAGCTTGGCGGCATCCTCGACATGCCTGAGATCATCGTCCATATGCACGACATGCCCGAGCGCGGCGTTATTGGCATCGGCGAACCACCAACAATCAGCACGGCTGCTGCCATCGGTAACGCCATTTGCAATGCCCTCGGCGTCCGTGTGCCGCGCACCCCATTCAGCCCAGACCGCGTGCTGGCCGCTCTCCAATCCAAGACCTAATTGCCGGGCCGACCTGCCCACGGCCCCACTCCCAGGAGCTTCCCGCCATGAAAAACTTTACCTACTACCGCCCTACTACCCTGGAAGCTGCTGTCGCCCTGCTCGACTCTCGCTGGGGAACTTCCGAATTGCTCGCCGGCGGTACCGACTTGCTCGATCTGCAAAAAGAATATGTCGCCCAGCCCGATAAGGTTGTCAGCCTGAATTTCGTCAACGACCCTATCTTCACCCGCATTGACGTGCCGCAGATTCTGCCAGGTACGAAGGCCCAGGTCAGCATCGGCGCCGGTGTCAAACTGGCGGAGATCGCGGAGCATGCCGAACTGAAAAAACTTTTCCCCGCCCTGACCGATGCCGCTGCGACGATCGGCGGCCCGCAAATCCGCAACATGGGCACGCTCGGCGGCAACCTGTGCCAACGCAACCGCTGCTGGTATTTCCGCGATGAATTCGTGCAATGTTTGCTCAAGGGCGGGCGCAAATGTTACGCCACCGATGGTGAGAACCGATATCATGCCATTTTCACCAGAGGCCATCCCTGTGTGATCGTCAACCCCTCGACCCTGGCACCGGCACTGATTGCTCTGGGCGCCAGCGCGGAAACTGTCGGCCCGACTGGCAAACGCACTCTCGAGCTCAGCAAATTTTTCCAAGCCCCCAGCAAGCCCGACCAGCGCGAACACGTCTTGGTCCCCAATGAAATCGTGGTTCGTGTACTAATCCCTGTGGAAGGCCTGCGCAATGCGAGTTACGAAGTGCGGCACAAGCATAGCTGGGATTGGCCGTTGGTACAGGCGGCTGTCGCTTTTCGGCTCAGTGGCGGCAAGGCCACCGATGTTCGCATTATCCTGGGCCACGTCGCCCCAACGCCCCATATCGCTACCGAAGCCCAGAAACTGGTGGAGGGCCAGACCATCACTCCCGAATTGGCCGCGAAAGCTGGCGAAGCGGCCACCGCCGGTGCTGCACCACTTAGCCAAAACGGCTACAAAGTGCAGCTGGTCAAAGTCGCAGTCAAACGCGCTCTGTTGCTGGCTAGCGGCGCCCAACCCGATTGGCTCCTCTAACGCGCTTTTCGCGAGAACGTATCGCATTTTCGGTATCCCTCCCCGAACCCTGCGTGAAAGAAGCCGGAGCGGTGTCCGTTAATTGACTGTACGTTTTTGAGCGTGGGCACGGCTCCGGGGCAGGGCTACAGTTCGACACCTTAGCTTCGGTGTCACTCGCCCTGCGTTTTTGAGCGTGGGCACGGTTCCCCAATGCACAAATAACACTTGCGACAACCAGCCCCGAACCGGTGGAGGTCATCGCTTCTCCGTTCCCGTATCAACGGGGCTGATCCCCTCGGTCTTGCTGCCGCGGGCGCGATCAACTGCACTGGCATCGCACGCATTGCCAGCCAGGTTTGTTAAACTAAACTACGGCGGCGCTCACGTTTTGAACCCAAGGCGGGCTGGCCTCCGCTACTCCTACCGTACAGTCCCCACGACGCGTGCCCAGCGTATCCATGGGATTCGGTGTTTCGGGGTGCTCTGCAAACGCGAATTAGCATCCCGTGCAGCCGACGATGTCGCTTATGTTTGCAGAGCCAGTATGTAAGCGGCCTGCCGTTAACGCAGGATAGCGATGAATCGGCTTATTGTTTCGGGGGCAGGGCTTGTGTCAGTGTTCGGACGAGGTCGCCCAGGTTCAACGGTCGCCGCAATACTTTGATGGACGGCTGCTGGGCGAGTTGCTCTGCCAGATCGTGCTGGTTTTCCGAAAGGATGGCGATAGCGGTGAGCGGAACATTTTTCTCCTGGGCCTTGCCGGCAATTTTTAGCAACGCCTGGGCTCCTGCCTCCCCTACACTGCCAACATCTACGATGGCGCCATGAAACGGTTGCTGGGCGAAGCGCTCCACCGCACGTTCAGGCATAGCCGAGAGCAGTACCCGATAGCCAACCTTTTTGAGTTTCTCCCGAAGGATTTCCTGCAAATGCTCATGTGCCTCCACGACGAAGAGGGTTACGGTAGGGGCGGTGAACAAAGTCGCGGCGGGATTGTCTAGGCTGGCTTTGTTCAGCTGACTGCGGACATGGCGGACTTGATCAAGCAATTGCTGGGGAGTTTGTGGGCGCAGTTGCGGGTTTAAGGCCATCATGGAACGCACCAGGTGCACCAAGGGCATAAAGTTTTGCACGTCTTCGGGCTGGAGTTGGGGCACATTGAGGAAGCGTTCCTTGCTGGCGCGCAGATGCCGCTGGCGTGTCGGCTGCAACGCGGGACGCCCCGTCAACATCTCGTATGCAATACAGCCCAGGAAAAAAATGTCGCTACGGGTATCGTTGGGCGGAGCACCCGTGGCTTTTTCCAGCCCCGCGTAATCGAGGGTGCGCTGCACCTGCAAGCGTTCTTCCTCGCTGAGCAAGCTTTCGTCGAAACGGAAAACCTGAGCCAAGCCGAAATCCACGAGCTTCGCGGTGCCTTGTGCCGACAGCAGCACGTTACTGGGTTTAAGGTCGCGGTGAGTAATCCCGCGGGAAAACGCATACGCCAAGCCCGCTGCCATATCCTCTAACAAACGGAGGGTCTCGGGGACACTGAAGCGTTTGCGGATGCTGAGCAAGTCCCGAAGATTGCCCCCTTCGACGAACTCCATGACCATAAAATGCTGGTCGGTGGCTTTGTCGTGGTCCACCATCAGGGTCTGGACGATGTTGGGGTGCTTCAGGGACATGCCCAAACAGGCTTCGCGGATGAACAGTTCGACAATAGCTTTATCTTCTGTCCAGCGCCGGCGCAACACTTTGATGGCGACCGCCTGGCCGTTGCTAGGGTCTTCAGCGCGGAAGACCCGGCCAAAGGTACCGGCAGCAATTTTGTATTTCAGGGCATAGCCGCCTAGGAAGTAGCCTGCAGTGTCGCCTCGCCGCAGTTTTTCGCTTTGCAATCCGGTCAGCAAGCCCCGCCGTTCCAACGCTCGCAGAAGCTCCTCGCCGTTGCTATTGGCCGGCAACTCCTGCAGCACTGCTTCCACGTGCTCGGGCTTGACCAAACGCAAGTGCATGACTCGCTGGGCGAGATCGCTGAGAGTAAAGTCCGACATGGCAGCGCGTCAGTTCTGGTGATGCTGATGCCTATTCATCCTGAAAGCCATGCAGTGCTCCCGGCCAGCGAGTCTTCTCCTCCCCAGTTTGATTATAGCCTAACTGTTCAAGTCCTACCAGTTGCCTCTTGCTTTGTTGCGGGCTTGCTCTAATGTAAATCTTCGCCAAGTCAACACTCTTTCGTCAGCGCGGCGTAGATAATAAAGTGACGCATCTGCCAAGCTTGTGAAGGCGGAAAACGGGGAAGCTTCTATGGCTATGATAGAAGTCCACGAGCTGACCAAATATTTCGGCAACGTGCTGGCGGTGGACCACGTCAATTTTAGCGTGGACAAGGGCGAGATCGTGGGTTTCTTAGGGCCGAACGGAGCGGGCAAGACCACGACCATGCGCATTCTCACCACTTACATTTCCGCCACCAGTGGTTGGGCGAAGGTGGCCGGGTTCGATATCGTCAAGCAGTCTCGCGAAGTGCGGCAACATCTCGGGTATCTTCCCGAACAAGTTCCCCTGTATCACGAAATGCGCGTGGAAGAGTACCTGCATTTCCGTGCACGGCTCAAGCAGGTGGACAGGCGGTTGCGGCATAAGCGGGTGGAATACGTCCTGGAACGCTGCCGCATTACCCCCGTGCGTCGGCGGTTGGTGGGCACACTGTCCCGCGGCTACCGGCAACGTGTTGGCTTGGCGGATGCGCTGGTCCACGATCCCCCCATTCTCATTCTCGATGAGCCGACCTCCGGCTTGGATCCCGCTCAGCAGCAAGAAACGCTCAATCTCATCCGGGAACTCGGGCAGGATCACACGGTCTTGCTTTCGACGCACATTCTTCCCGAAGTCGAGGAAGTGTGCCAGCGGGTGATCATTATCAATCAGGGGCGAATCGCCTTGCAGGATCGGCTCAGCCACTTGCAGCGCGACAGCCATATCGTGCTGGAAGTCAAGGCACCCGCCGATCAAGCCCGGCACCTGTTGCAGCACATCGAAGGCGTGCGGGCAGTGCACCCCGTGCCCGTCGAGGACGGCGCAGATGGTATTTGCGGTTTCCATATTGAAACGCTTGACAATCGGGATTTGCGCATGGCGATCTCCGAACGGTTGCTCTGGCAGGGCTGGCCTATTCGCCGGCTCGATTTGCGGCGCAGGTCGCTGCGGGATTTGTTCATTCAGGTCACGGCCGGCCGGGCTCGCGCGGAAGCCGCTTAGCCCTTATCTTGACCAGGGAGGATAGCCGCCATGAGCAAACTGGCTACCAAGCAGTCAGAGACGTCCTTGGCCGAGGAAGCATACGGGCCATCGCGGATCGAGGAGCGACCACCCGAGCTGGCGCGTTCGGTGGGGTTCTTCGGCTTGTGTTTGCTGGCGATTTCCATAGTCATGCTGGCGTGGAATGCCATCCGCCAAGCCATTGGTGGCGACCAAAGCCGGTTGCCGTTTTTCAACAATACCTGGATAACGTTTTGCAGCCTGACAGGCGTAGCGCTGATGTATTACCACGCCGCTGTGGACCGCGCCGTGGAAATTCGCCGGACTTATAGCGTCCTGGCTTGGCTGGCGGTAGGAACAGGCGGTCTCGGCTTAGGCTTCTGGGCCATCTACCATTGGTGGGGCACGACACTGGCCATTCTCATCTCGGTCATCGCGGGTTTTATTGCTGTGAGCGTTGCCACCTGTCCCTGGGTGCTTTCAGCCGCCCGGAATTTTTCCGAACCAGCCAGTGCCGAGAACCTCGCCGAGGAAGCTTCGCCTTTGCTCAGCACAGCCAGCGCCCCTATCCCCATAACCTGGCTGAGAGGTCTGGCTCAATTTCTCAGGCAATGGAATAGCTTGATCGGCACAGATGTCGCGGTTACACGCATCACCTTTGGCTCAGTGGCCTGGGTGGCCCTGACCATTATTGTGGCGGCGCTGCTGACTGCCCGAATCGGCTGGAAACCGATGCCCGGCGCGAGCTTGATCGCGTTGTTGGTAGGGCTGGCGTTCGTGCTGACGGTGGCTAAGCATGAATGGCACGAGGCCTGGCGGAACACGGGTGCCTATCTCCTGGCCAGTGTGGGCTACGGGGCGTTCGCCTTGTCACTGGCTTATGTCGTGCGCGACCTGATGGTCACAACCGACGCCGGCATTTTTACCCCAGCGGGGTTCATCGCCGGAATACTAAGTCTGGTCTTTTTCCTGGCCCACATAAACCTAGCGGGCAGTGATGCTGATTCCAGCTATTATTCCGCGATGCTGTGCCTGGTAGCCGGCAGTGTGTTGCTTGCCTTACTCGGTCTGGCGCGTAGTCTATTAGCACCGCTGGCATTTCATATAAGCGATACCTGGCGGCCAAGCCCCTATTTCCTGACCAACGGCCTGCTAGTGCTTATATTAGCTATCCTGCAACTGACCACTGGTCTGGTGACCGTATCTAACAATCAACTGGTGGCTATTTTCCGCAGGGAGTTACTAGCCTACTTCTATACTCCGACCGCTTACTTAGTGCTAGCAGGGCTGGCGATCATTGCAGGCATTCAGTACCTTACCTGGATCGCAATCTTGCGCACTGCTGCCGGAGATCTTACGCGGCAGGAGGTAGTGTTCCAGGAGCCGGTTGTTCAGTTCTACTTCTACGGTTTGTTCCCCGTATTTGCCTTGCTAGCTATCCCACCATTCTTGACGATGCGGCTATTTAGCGAGGAAAAACGCACGGGCACCTTAGAGGTCCTGCTGGTCGCGCCGGTCAGCGATGTTACCGTGGTATTGGGCAAGTTTCTCGGGGCCTGGGCGTTCTTTTTAGTCGCCTGGGGATTGTGGTTTGTCTTCCCCTTGATTTTCCGCTTTCTGCTTGGGCAACCTTTTGAATATCTCCCCCTGTTGAGTTTCTACGTGGGTACCGCTTTCCTGGTTACCTCATTCATTGGCCTGGGGGTATTCTTTTCCGCGATCACCGATAACCAAGTTATTGCCGCGGTGCTAAGCTATGCAGGCGTCCTGGCTCTTTTCGTGCCACAGCTCATGCACTGGCAGTTTACATGGGCTGGTCGCGGAACCGGCGAATGGCTAGCCCAGGCGGTTCAACAAATCGCTGTCCTGGAACAATACCGCAGCTTTCTCGACGGGCAACTTTATCTACAGCACCTGCTCTATCACCTGAGTATCGCCGCCTTCTTCCTGTTTCTTACGGTACGCGTGCTGGAATCTCGGAAGTGGAAGTAACGCAGGAGGGAAATAGACCATGTCCGAAGGGACGACCTGGTCTTCACGCCAGAAACTTTGGACACCATCGCTGCTGGGCCTGTTTGCAGCCGTGGCGGTCGCCGGTATCGCGGCGGTCTGGCTCGGCTATCGCATTTATGAGGCCTCGCAAAAACAACAGGATCGCTATCCTTATGTCCCCTATTTAGTGTTCGCAGTCGCCAGCGCCCTCATTTCCGGCATTACGGCGCTATTCTTATGGCTGGCCTATAGACGATCGGAAAGCGAACGCACCCGGAGCCAGCTGGAGCGGGCTAACCTGTTAGGGTGGCTGGCGCTTCAGGCATTTATGGTGGCCGCCGCTCTCGGCGTGATGCCGATTTTCCTGGAATACAACCTTCAGGTATCGAATAACTGGTTCGAGCGCATCACCAAAGGATTGAGCGCCTGGCGCGAGTGGGCGACCTGGCGGCCCATCGTCTTTACTGTCGGTGGATTATTCGGAATGATGCTGGCTTTCCTGGGACTCGTCGGCGAAGAGCGCGACAATCCTAACCTCCGCCGACTTATTTATGGCTATAACACGTTCCTCAGCGCGTTCTTGTTATTAGGTATCCTGATTGTGCTCAACGCGATGGTGTTTGCTTATGGCACCCGGCCTTTTGACTGGAGTACCTCGGGTATTTACACTGTGCATGAACGCATGCAGCGGCTCATTCGCGATTTGAAGCACAGGGTGGACATTTATGTGGTGTTAGATCCCCAGGATGACCTGTTTCAGGAGATGCGTGACTATCTCCAGGTCTGTCAGACTTACAATCGGGAAAAACTCCAAGTCCATTATCCCTATTTCAGGCCTAGCAAGGAATTAACCACAAGGTTGATCGAGCGCTATCACGTACGTTCCGATCAATCAGGAGTCCTGGTCGTCTATGATCCCGAGGGGCGGAATGCGTACCAATTCCTCCGCCGTGAAGATTTGCGTTCGGAAAGCCAGTTTCGCCGCGAATCCCCGACATTTAAGGGAGAGGCTGCGTTAGCATCAGCTATAGTCACGTTGATGCAGGGCCCGCAGAAACCCGTAATTTATTTCACCTCGGGAGGCGGCGAAATGACTCCGAATCATCCTGAT
>BEIM01000056.1 GCA_002898995.1 bacterium HR36 | reverse complement strand
GGATCGGCATCCAATCACTCTGCGCTCTGGGGGTCGTCGCCTTAGTGGGCCAACCTACATAGAGCGGGGTTATGCAAGCTGCTCTACGTATGGCAACAGGATTCTTAGCTGAAAGCAGAGCCGTTTGCAGGCTGATGCCTTGGTTCGCCTCCTAGATACCGGCGCGCACAGCAAGATAAGCCAGACCATGGACTTCTTTGCCCGGCCAAGGGCGGACGCTACAATGGCGGTAGGGAGGAATTCCGTCATGGCTGCCCAGGAGCAGTTGCAACGCTGTCTGCAACTCGCACACAAACATGAGCAAGCGGGTCAGTTCCGGGAGCGGGATCGTTGTTTGGAATTAGCGTTGCATACGGCTTGGCAAGCCGGCAAGGTTTCGGAGGCGGAACGCATTTGGAAACGTCTGCGGCAAAGTAATCCACACCACTTCCTGGGTGCTTACGAGTCGTTGTCCCAGGCAATGGAGCGGCCCGAAGTGAGAGAATATTTGGCGAATGTGCAGTGTCATGCAAACGAATGGTTAGCAGACCCGATGCCGGCTAAGCCGATGTCTCCGGGGCAAGGATGTACAACCATGGGCGAGTTGGTTCTGCCGTTGGAAACTAGTCTGATGGGGGACTCGGGGAACCTGCCCGAAAACGCGGCCGGCGAACTCGTAACAAACAATGCTAATCCATCCAGCACGGGCCTGCCACAGACAATCAAGGCGTCGGCTAGTGAGAGCCTGCTAGACCGCTCAGACCAGGCCCGCGCGGCTCCTGCGGCTTTTGTGGGAGGTGCTGTGCCCCCATCCGTACGGTCGGCGCAGGTGCCGCCGCGCCGTATGGCAGTTTCCGACCAAATCCATGCGGAAGAGCCTGCAGCTTCGCTGCCCGATCCGCTTAGTATGTGGATCGCCGGGAGCTTGGCTGTCTTGTTGGCGTTATTGGCAGCGCTGCTGGCCAGTTATGTCCTCTTCTCGCCCTTCTTGGGCCAATGGTTCTGGCGTTGAGCACTGCTGGCTAGCGACCGACGGAAAAGTGGTTGCCAGGAAATCCGCGAGGATCCGCACTAATCGCAAAGTGCACCTGGGCATGGTCTCCCAGTCCGGATGAATGAGCGCAAGATATGTTGCTGACTTTTTGCTTCGGCCAATTGGCAGGAAAAAGATTCGCTCGCGGCTTGCACCTGAATGGACGGGGACGGTGAAAAACAACTCGCGGCGAGTTGGACGCAAGGAACTGCTGTAGCTGCGCCAATTGGTCGGTTGGCCAGCCGCAGCGAGAACGTGCCACTCGCCCGTAGTATCAGGCTGCAAGACAGCTGCGGACCTGCATCCAAAGGTGCTTACCAGCCCCTCGACAGCTCGTTGCCGACGTTGCGCGGAATCGCTCACGCTGGCTAATCCCCTCAACAATCGCTCACTTCGCTTCACCAGGGATTCAAGCCGTTTTTCCGCGCATAACTTTTTTCGCAGCAATTCAGTTTCCGCTCGCCTTTCGGTTACATCCGTGGCCACGCCGATCACACCGACAACCCGTTGACCTTCACGCTGGGGCGCCAACACTGTGTGAAAGACACGCCCCTGCCAAGCAAAATCATAGCTCACCGATTCGCCTGCCAGTGCTCGACGGTGCATAGCAATGGGCAGGAAATTGTCATCGGCCGTGGCGAAGTATTCGTACAAGGTCATGCCAGCCACTTGACCGGCTTGCAAATGCAACCGACTTAGCCCCCGGCCCAACGACGAAGTAAACCGCAATTCTCCATCTACCGTCCAGAGCACCACGGGGATTTGCCCCAGGAGATGCTGCAGCTTCTCCTTGTCGCGCTGGTGCTGCAATTCGCGTTCTTTCTGTTCGGTGATATCGAGCAGAATCCCATAAAGCCGTTTCGCTTGCCGCGAAAAACCCTCACATTCAACTCGCACGACATCCCGCACCCAAACCACTCGGCCATCTGCAGCGATCAAACGGTAGTCGAAACAATGATCCTGCCCCTGCTCAGTCGCTTGCCGGCAGTAGCGCACCGCAAATTCCCGATCGTCGGGATGCAGGATTTTCACCCAAAAATCTTTTTCTTCCAGCCAGCGGCGGCGGGGATAGCCAAAAAGTAATTCGGCATATTCGCTGACATAGAGGAATTGCCAGGAAATCGGGTCGGCCTCCCAGAAAACTGCCCGAAATTTCCAGAGCAAATCATCATAAACTGCGCAGGAAGCCATTTGAGCTTCGGTCGCATAGGAACCACCTTCGGTTGTAGGGCGCGTGTTCATGGTTGCTCGGGCAGTCTTATCGCCAGAAGAAAACCTTTCGCGTCATGGTGATACTCTCAGTAAAATATGCGTCCACATTTGCCAAATGCAATCAGGAGAAAAATTTCGCTGGCACCTCACCTTTTTTCACCGAGCGCATGGCGGACAATGCGAAGCGTGTATTCATGCGTTTCGGATTGGAGCCTGCGTAGATCCTCTGCGAGACGCTGACGGAGCGGGGGAAAACTATCAACCAGGTAAGCCGCATGGAAGCGTACCCAGACCTGCTCGTGCTGGAGAAGCGGCTTCAGGACAGCGGCGGCGTTGTTCCAATCTGACAAGCGGGCCAATGTCTCAGCCGTTCCCAAGCGTACCATCGGTGAAGCGTCCTGCGACAGCTGGCGTAATACGGCGTCGTATGGTTTTCTGTCGCCAAGAACTTCGCCAAGACGCATCGCTACCCAATAGCGGACACCGCTATCGGGATCTTGTGCCAGAGCTAGTAAACGCGCAGCGTCGTTCGTGGTAGCGGCCTCGTAGAGGCGCGGTAATGTCTCCTGATAAGCGTGGCTATGAGCGTAGTCCCACGGCGGGCGCTGGCCACAGCGCAGATGGATCTCCGCCTCGGGCAGTAGGCCGAGGTCGCCAATTTCCAGCATCCAGCGCCGCATTTCCGCACGGAAACGCTCCAATACGCCTCGGTACTGCGGATCTTCGGCCAGATTGTGTACCTCGTGCGGATCAAGCTGCAGATCATAAAGCTCCTCAACAGGTTTGTGAGGTGCGAAAAACTGAGCAGCGGTCCCGCGCAACTTTCCCGCAACGTACAAACGCCGCATTTCCTGCAGGCTGGGCATTTCTTCCATGTACGCGATTACCTGCGCATACGGGCGGTGTGGGTAGAAGTGGCGCAGGTAATGGAAGCGCTGATCACGCACGCCGCGAACCATGTCGTAACGTTCGTCCATGCGATCGCGGGCACCGGAAACGTAACGGCGCGGCACAGTGGCGTGCTTGCCGAGAAACGCCTGCCCCTGCATGGCAGGTGGAATGGCGAGTCCGCACAAGCTTAGCATGGTCGGCGCGAAATCCACAAAACTCACCAGGCGGTCGCACATGTCCCCCAGCTTAGCTGGCGCCAAATGGGCGAAGCGCTGCGGAAAGCGGATAATCAGCGGTACACGCAGACTCGAATCGTAGATCCACCGCTTGCAGCGCCACAAGCCTGCACCGTGGTCAGAAAAGAAAAAGACAATCGTATCCTCGGCTAAACCATCTTCCGCCAGCTGCTGCAAGATCTGGCCGGCCTGATGATCCATCACGCGGATCAATTCGTAATAGCGCGCCCAATCACGGCGAACAAGGGAGGTGTCCGCATGGTATGGTGGAACGCTTAGCTGCTGGAGATCAACTGACGGGCCGCCAAGCGAGTGCAACAACTTCAGGAAATTGGCCTCGGGCTGGCGGATCTGGCTTTCATGGGTCACCGTAAGATTGAAGACGCTGAAAAAAGGTTGGCCAGGTCGGCGATGGCGCCAATGCGCTTGTCGGCTGGATTCGTCCCAGACGTCGTTGGGCGTGCGGAAGTTGTAATCTTCCTTGACGTTGTTCGTGCAATAATAGCCCGCGCGGCGCAAATACGCGGGAAAACCTGTTACAACAGCGGGCAAAACCGCAGGGAAGCGCATGTGATGTGTCACGAGAGAGGCCGGGTAAACGAAGGTTATCAGGCAAGATCGGCTCGGAGCGCAGACGCCGGTTACCGTGAAAGCATTGACAAAACGCACGCCTTCTTGGGCCAGGCGATCGAGGTTAGGTGTTCTTGCCAGGGGATCGCCATAGCAACCCAGATGCGGCCCAATGTCTTCGCAGGTGATCCACAAAACATTGGGTCGAGGCCCAGCAGCAGCCCCTGATGCGACGCTGTAGGCCAGCATTGCCGCCAGCACCATGAACCAGGCCAGCCATGTTCCTCTTCCCACACCTGCTGCAGCGTTCGCACGATAGTCTTTTGCGTGCTCCATAGCGCTAGACCCTCCAGAGACAGTCCTCCAGCAGTTGCGCGGATATTGCGTTTACTATATGGTTTGGCGGTGGCCAACGGGGCTTGCGGCGCGCGGATTTGATCAAGCGGCCTGGCGCAGGCTCTGGAAGCGAAATTGCGAACCCGCCACATAACGCGGGTCAATCTCGATACTTAACCAGCGCCGCTGCAACAATTCCGCCGCATAGCCCGTTACGTTGCTGCCCGCAAACGGGTCGAGCACCAGTTGCCCTGCTTCGGTGAGGAAGCGAATGAAGAATTGCGGCAATTCCAACGGAAAGCGCGCGGGATGAATCGGTAAGCGCGCCTGTCGGCAGGCATCAAGATAGGGATCGCGGGAACGGGTATTGGGCAAGATTAGGATATTGGGTGGAATGGCGCCGCCATTGTCGCGGCGAAAATGGGGTGAAATGGCATGCTGCGATGGTCGCAGTTGCGGTTTGTAACCCTCACGAATGAGCCGCTGCATCGAATGGCTGTAAGGGCGTAGGACTCGCCGGTTGTCCGCTTGCGGATAAGGGGTCTTACTGAACCACCAGATGAAATGGACAGCATCTTTCAAGCGGTTCCGCCGCACTGTCACCCATTCGGCAGGCGTGGGCAACAGCGACGGATTATACCAGTAACATTCCTGGGCTAAGTAAAACCGTTCGGCCAGCCGCAACACTAGCCGATAGGCCAGCAGCGAGCGCGTCGGTTGTCCGCGATTCCAGGCGCCGCTCATCTCCAGAACGAAGCTCCCATCGGGTCGCAAAACCCGCCAGATTTGCTCGGCGAAAGGCATGAACCAGTCCAAATACGCTTCGGGATCGACATTGCCATAGGATTTGCGCCGCCGCAATGGAAACGGCGGCGAGGTGAGCACCAGCGCCACAGATTCGCTAGTGATCTGCTGCATCAGTTCCAGGGAGTCTCCCACATACGCCGCCCCATATTCGGTCTGATAGGCAGGCGCGTATCCGGCGAGCACCTCCAAGCCTCCTTGCGCACTCGGGAGCTTGTGACGCAGAATCCGCGTCGTCTGGAGCGGGGGCCTAAACCTGCCGAGGGGGCATCGGAGTATGGACGGGCGAGCAGCTGCACTGCGGTCGTCCCGGACCCGCTTTCGCCAATCTTGGCCTCCGCGCCTCCTTTCTCGAAGCACCCGCCCGTTTCAGCCATGCCGAAACCTTAGCCGGCTGGCAAGGCCATTTTCTGCCGCCTAAGCTATCAGCAACCCATTGCTGGGCCACGTACAGATGCTAAAAGCAAACATTGATGCCGTCGGTCCCCACTGACTGTAGTGCTGGCTGTAACCGGCTTGCGGCCTCTGCCATGTCTCCCTTCCCTCTGACCACCCGCTGACTGTGGCGCGTGTCTTCCGGGCGCGGTGCTCGCGTAACCGACAAGAGCAGCGCCCCGTCAGGCCCGCTATGAAGGATGCCGCGCTTGGGCCCGCCTCCAGTCAAGGATAAATGGCACCCACAGTGCATGTACAATGCCTGAGCATGAGGGGCAAGCGTCGGTCTGCCGTGGATTCACAGACGCCATTTCCGAGCGGTTTTCGACAATCAGAACCAATCTCCCTTACCAAACTCGAGCTTTTGCCTCTCCCAAACTATCTTCTTCCCTTACTGGCCAACACAGAATCGAAAGCTAGCGGTGGGACTCGAACCCACAACCTGCGGTTTACAAAACCGCTGCTCTACCTGTTGAGCTACGCTAGCATCCCTGACTTCGGGGAATAGCGACCCGAACGCGTTGGCTGCAAGCAGCACACTATTATAGCGAATCAGCCTGAATCTCCAGCACCAGTTGCACACGCGCCTTGCGGGGTACTTCGGCGTAACTTTCACGGCAGCCATCCTAAGAAAACCAGGGCGGCCAGGAGCAGGCCAAGCAAAAGCCCAGCTGTGAGAAAGAGAAGACGTTCCAGCCAGGTGGATCGAGGCGTGGGCGTTTTGGGAGCGGCAGAAGTCGGTGATGCGTTTGGATGAGCGTGAGTGTCCTGGGCGGGCATGCGTTCGCATGCGGAAGATGGATTTTGCGCAGTAAGGCAGCCGGCAGCACTGGCCTGAGCGAGCTCGGACTGTGCACAACTCGGCGTGGACAAGGGGTTGGACTCAGTCGCAGGCGTGACCAGGAGCCAGCCACTGCCAAGGTCGGGATCGCTGGGGGTAGCACGTGGCGGGCCAGCCAGGGTGTCAATGCTCGAATAACTACGGGGACCGGGCGTGCCTATCGGTTCGAGTGCGGCTAGTAGTTCGGCTGGATTTTGAAAGCGGTCTTCAGGAGCCTTTGCCATCAGCCGGTGAATGATGTCTGCAAGGGCTTCGGGTACCTCAGGGCGCAACTCCCGTAGTGGGCGTGGCTCCTCGGTGAGATGCTTGACGAGTTTTTCCATCGCCGTGTCTCCGGGGAAGGGCACCTGACCTGTGAGCGCGTAGTAGAACGTGCAGCCTAGGCTGTATAAGTCGGAGCGAATGTCCACCTGATGAAAGTCACGGCCCTGTTCTGGAGACATGAAATCAGCAGTGCCGTAAATTTGCCCGACACGGCTCTGGCGAATCGCCGATTCGACCAGTCGCGAAACCCGCCCTTCACGCAGATGTGCCAGCCCGAAGTCGAGAATTTTCAACACGTATTCTCCGCTTTTGCGCAAAGACGAGGGCGTGGCGGAGGATCTGCCCGAACGGCTCTTTGTAATCAGCAGGTTGGAGGGCTTAATGTCGCGGTGTACCAGACCGCGTTCGTGAGCGTAATCGAGTGCAGAAGCCGCTTGACGCAGCAGGTCGGCAGCCAGACCGGTCGGCAGCGGGCCTTTTTCCTCTACGATCTGCTGCAGCGTCTTTCCCGGCACATATTCCATGGCGAGAAAATGAACACCGCGACCGCGATTGGCATCGTAGGCCATAACAATGTTGGGATGCTGCATCTGAGCCAGAACACGAATCTCCCGCTCGAATTGCAATAACTGCTGTTTGTCGCGGAGGTTACTGAGCTTAAGCACCTTCAGGGCGACGATACGCCCCATTCCTGTATGCACGGCTTTGAACACCGTGCCCATTGCTCCGGCGCCCAGCCGATCCAGAATACGGTACTGCCCCAGCCAAAAACCTTTCGACCGCCCCAAGAGAATTTGTTCTGCCTGGTAAGCGGTGAGTAAACCTTCGGCAACGAGGGTGCGCGCTAACAGCACCGGGTCTTCGTCGCGCAGACGGTTCTCCAGGGCGCGAATCTGTTCTTCAGCCAGCAACTGGCTGCGGCGAAGATGATAGAAGAATTGCGCTCGGTCCATAGGTGTCGCTTGTCCGGGTGCGGCGCCGCCGGCCATCGTTATTTCGCCTGAATTGCGAAGCCCATCTTGACAGGCGTATTGTATAAGGTGTTGTGCGCTCTTGACACAGGGTTGTCACCAGCAGAGCCAGCGGAGGCAGGCGAGTCGGTTCGCAAACGTATACGCAGCTGCCGTGCCGTTCAGCCAGCCGCCGGCCGTTGCAGCAAATGCCGCAGCGCTGACTCCAATTCCGGGTAATCGAATGTGAAACCATGGTCGCGCAACTTTTTTGGCACCACGCGGGCGCTGCTCAGAAATAGCGCATCCGCCATCTCGCCGAACACTAAGCGTGCGGCAAATGCGGGCATGGGGAAAATCGTGGGCCGACGCAGGACCCGCCCAAGGGTTCGCGTAAACTCGGCGTTGGTCACTGGTTGGGGCGAAGTGAAATTCACCGGGCCACGCAGCCCTTCTTGCTCCAGGACAAACTGAAACGCTTTCACGGCATCATGGATGTGAATCCAACTCCAGTACTGGTCGCCGCTGCCTATCTTTCCCCCCAAGCAGAGCAAAAATGGCAACCGCATTTTGGCCAGGGCACCCCCTCGGTCACTGAGCACGACCCCGAGCCGACAATTCACCACCCGAATCCCAGCTTCAGCCGCTGCCTGGGTAGCCGTCTCCCACTCCTGGCATACCTGGGCGAGAAAATCATTGCCTGGCGGGCTATCCTCGGTAAGCTCCTCGGCGCCGCGGTGGCCATAATACCCAACCGCTGATGCACTCGCAAAAACGCGGGGCTTGGCCGAGCAAGACGCCAACGCTTCAGCAAGAAGTCGAGTGCTTTGGACTCGGCTATTGCGGATGATCGCTTTTACTTCCTCGTTCCAGCGGCGTGCAGCAATGTTGTAGCCGGCCAGGTGAACGACGGCGTCGCAACCTTCCAGAGTGGCGCGGTCCACCTGCCCCGCTTCGGGATTCCACGAGATTTCACTCGCGCTGTGCACTGGACCGCGTACCAGCCGAATTACTTCGTGCCCAGCCTCTTGCAACTTGGGAACCAATGTTGAACCGATCAAACCCGAAGACCCGCTGATCAGCACCCGTGCCATCTTGCTCTCTCCCTCGAGGAAATGCACCGTTGTGGCCATTATTATAGCGGCAACAGTTATGCCAGTAAAATCGGCTTGGCTCTCGGAAGTGAGAATGGGGTGAGACTTGCAAGCGCTGCCCATCAGGGCTAGACTGAAACCGAGGCATACCAGTCTCGAGAGGTCGGCAACTTCAGCAGCGGGAGAAACGTCATGCCAGTCGCTCGGTTCAACTGTGTGCATTGCGGTGCACCCTTGAAGACCTCGGCAGAACTGACCCCCGATAAACGTATTCAGTGTCCGAAGTGTGAAACCATTTTCCCCGTTCCAGCTCATCTGTTGGGGAGTTCTGCGAGCCCCGGCGGAACAGTGCGGATCGGTCCCGATTTGACATCGGGGGTGGGTGCGGAGTCACCCCGCGTCCAGTTGGTGGGCATGGAGGATATCCTTGGTTCGGAACCTTCAAGGCAACCATCCGCAGAGGCGCCTGCAAGTTCGCCGATAAGCGAAGCCCCTTCCGAACCTCCGAAACCTACTGCGTCCCAGCCCGAATCAGTCCAGGAACCGTGGGAGGCAGAACTTGGCCCATCGCCTTCGGTTCAGCCGGCTGCCGAGGGCGAGGCTGCGAGTGCTTGGGCTGGCGAAATCTCTCCAGCTGAGGGTGCGGATTCTGAGCGGCAGGCTGAACCAAAGGACGAGTTCAGGGAATCACCTACGGAAAGCACCGAAGTCGAACCCGCAGTAGTTGGCGAGGGGGAGGAGGATATAGTGGCCGGTGAGGAGTCAGAGGTTGTGGACCTCGGCGAAGAGGAAACCGCCAAGAAATCTTCACTCTGGATTTGGTTGATTCTGCTGGTAGTGCTATTGCTGCTGGCGGGCGGTGTTGTGCTGGCGTGGTACATGGGGTGGTTGGATTCCGTGCTGGAAATGATGGGTTTGGCAAGCCCCAAGCCCAGCGCCCAGGCACCCGTTTCGCCGCCCGGATTCTAAAAACGGCAACCGGCCGAACAAGCGCCTACTTCCGCGGGCCAACTCTCGCCTCCGAGTGATTCGCCGGTTTCCAGCACAAGCCCTGGAGCAACTCCAGCCAAACCAACCGTGTCTCCGATTGGCAGCAAAGCACCGTTCCCTGGAAACGTTTTTGCCGGCTTGGAAAAAGTTTTCACCGAAGCGCCTGCTCGTCCCATCGCTGACATGCAGGCCTAGCGTTACGTCCCCGCGGACTCTAATGTAGTTATCTGTTTGAATTTGGCCGACCTGACCCAACATCCCGCAGTTCGGACCTTCGTGTCCCAGCGTGCCTCCAAAGTGCCAGTTCCCGTTAACCCCGCACAGTTAAACGCGCCGTTTGACCTCCTCGACATTGCAGAAATGACCCTGGCGTTTCGCGTAGATTGGGACAAGCCTTCCCAGGATACGCTCCGCAAGTCTGCGGTGGGCGTCTTTCGCCTGCACAAGCCGGTTGACGAGAAAAAACTGCGGCAGGTAATTGAGGCAACCTCCACCGATTTGCGCGAAACCATGATCAACAGTCGTCAGGTGGTTTTTGCCACCGATCGGCAAGGTAATCCCCTATTTGCCTGCCTGATCAGTCCTGAAATCCTCGTGGGCGGTTGGGAAGGGCGTGAGAAGCTGGTACCGGGTTAGGTGCCAGTGTCGCCGATACGCTCCCTAAAGAGTGGGATGGCTTGGCACGGAGCGTCGAGAATGCGCAGTTCGCTATCCTGGTACGCGACGTCCAGCTGAGGACCATACTCAAAGTTATGGAGCCACCGCCCCCCGAAGTGCAGCCGTTTGTGCCTTTGTTGGAAAAAGCGCGGCAAGCGGCGTTCAAAGTGGAACTGGCTCCGAAAGCTATAAATCTGCACCTGAGCGCCACTTTCGCGGATAGCGACGCGGCCAAGCAAGCCGCTTCACTTTTGCAAAAACTTTACGAGGAGCACGCGAAACCGAACTTACCGCAATTGGCCGCCTTTGCTCCTGAGTTGATGCAAGATCTGCAACAAAACCTGCGCTTCGCTGCCGAGAATGATGCTCTGCAAATCACTGTAAGCGCAAGGTATTCCGCGATTCTAACAGCGCTGCAAAACGTTTTGCCTCTTATGCTGGCCAAACCGCCGTTTCCTGTTCCACCGCCAGGCAAACCCTAGCCACGACCAACGGTCTTTCGCAATCTCGCCTAGAGCGACCCCACCTTGACTCGTCGCGAACCTGACGAAAACGAAGCGCAAACTGTATGGCGGGTTCGATCTTTCCGCATCGTCCAAAATGGCATTTCTCCAACCTTGGCTGCAGCTTCGTTGCAATTATTGGCCCGGTACAAAAGCCGCACCCCGTTCGGACTCCACAAAACACTAAGCCAGCGCGAAATAATCTGGTGGCCGTGCTCATCTGCATAGGCAAGGGACTAAGAACTGCCCTTGCGTGATTGGCGCAATTGCGGTATGGGTGCCTGTCTACCACGGGGACAAGTTTAGCGATGGGGCCAGGGAAGCAATGCACGATGTGCATACGCTGATCGAGCGCATCCTTGACGATGAAAGCCTGACCACCGGGCTGGAAGACCCGGAAGCGCGTCTGCTCATCGAATGGCTGGTCGAGCAGGCCGAGAATCTAGCACGCGGCACTGCTTCGGATTCCGAGGTGCGCCAGCTCTTGGAGCAACTGTGTCGCTGGGCTCGGGCAGTGCGGCGATTCCTCTTATTATGGTGTTACGAGTCTGATCAAGGAGCGGCCGCTCAACTGGCCGCGGCCGAGCGTTTTCCCTGGCCGCTTCCTCCTGCCAGCCAAACCGATGCCCACTCGATACTTCGCCATATCCTCGACTGGTATGAGCAAACAGGCCAGTCCTGGCGCTCAGCCAACGGCAAAGCGTGCTCCTCGCATACGGAGTCCCACTGATGTCGCTCCTGCGTCGGCTTTGCAGCATACTATCTAGCTGCCAATTGACGGCGGTTATTTGCTTAGCAGCTTTCACCGGCTGCCAGGACCACAGTCCACCGAGCCCGCAGGCTGCCGACTCGTTTCAAGAAGGCTGCTTAGTTCGCATTTCCTTTACCCAACCGGGTTTATCCGCGGCAGATCCACGCCATCCTGCTCAGGTTATCGCTCGCTATATCAAGCAGACGCAACATTACTTAGACATTTGTGCTCACGAACTAGACAGTCAGATCATCACCGAAGCTATCTTAGAAGCACATAAACGCGGTGTCCGTGTCCGGGTCGTAACCGAAACTGCTTATGCGCAGGAAAGCAGCATCCGTGCCCTACAAGCGGTCGGCATTCCTGTAATAGACGATCAGCGCGATGGTGCGCTAATGCATAATAAGTTTATCGTGTTCGATAATCAGGCTGTATGGACAGGCTCTATGAATTTCACCGATAGTTGCATGAGCCGCAATGATAATCACGGACTCTATATTACTGATAAGCGTGTCGCGGAAAACTATGCGACCAAGTTTCGCTGGATGTTTGAGGAAAAGAAGTTCGGTGGTACACCTGCTAAAGAGGCAAAAATTCCTCATCCCCAAGTGAAACTCGAAGATGGCACCGTGGTGGAGAACTATTTTGCTCCCCATGACCGAATCGCGGAGAAAATCATTGCACGAATACAGCAGAGCCAATCGAGCATTCATTTTCTCATATTTAGCTTCACCCATCGTGGTATCGTAACAGCAATGTTAGAG
>BEIM01000055.1 GCA_002898995.1 bacterium HR36 | reverse complement strand
GATGATAGAAGGCGTGTAACTGATACCAGAGCACCGCGCGCGTTTCCCCGAATCCATCCCGAACGAGCACGGGCTCTAGTCGGCGTACTTGCTGGGCCGCGAACGAAAGCCCGCTGTCCCAAATCACCGTTTCCATGTCTGACGGGGCCTCGGCTAAGCGTTGGGGAATCTGCGAGGCATGGCCCGTCAAATCGTCTCCTTGGGCCAAAGATGGCGAGGGAACAGCCTGGCGGAAATGCAATTCCAGGCGATACACCGTGGGGAAAAGCGGCAAGTGGGCGGTGTATTGGCGTAACGGTGCGGCCATAGCCTGGAGCTGATCCGCCAGCTCTTGCCGCAAGGCCGCGCGCTGTTCCGCAGAAGGCGCCTGCAAATAGTCGCGGCACAACTCGGGCAGGGTCTTGCGAAAAACGCGGGCTTCTTCCAGCCATTCGCGCAGGGCGCGTTCATCGGCGGCCTGTTCGGCGTGAAAACGCCAATACACTGCATAGCCGCTCGCCAGCGCCAGTAAGGTCAGGACAACAAGCGGCGGCGCCAGACCAATCCACCATTCGCGCCCAGGCCACGGCTTCATCGGCTTCCCCGCTTGCTGGCCCGCTTACCATTCTGTGTGCATGAGCCAGCGGCACCGCAGTTGCCAGCGGCGCCGTCCTTCTTCACCCGCCTGACTGTGCCAGACTTCCAGCACCGACCATGTCGCCAGCCGGTTAGGCCGACGCCACGGATCCAGGCAGATTACATACTCTCCCGTTCCCCGCTGGCGGTTTCCCGATGGTTCAAAGAACGGCTGCCCGGATTCATCACGGAACGCACGCAAGCGTGCTAGAAACTGCTCATTATTAGCCACGAGTCGAAGCGAGCCAAGCTCGGACCTGTCAGGACTGGCCCGGGCCAATGCGAGGCGAGACCACGCAGCGTGCTGAATCGCGCGCAGCATGCGCACCCACAATACCAGATCGTCGCTACCCGTTTGCCGTCCCACGGGCAAAGCCGCGAGCGCCATGCGGGTCGGCACCAAGCCGCTTAGCAAAGAGGCACATTCCAGCACCGCTAAGGCTACCTCTGCATACAGTCGCGGCGAGTTGCCTAGCCAGCGCACTGGGTCCTCATGGGCGAATAACAGCAGGCGGATCGGCAGTAATTCCGTTGGCCAGAGCCACCGGCGATCCCGGCAGACGACATTGAAGCTCATGGAATCCCCAATGACCACGGTCAACCCCTGACTGGCCCAGGGCGCGGCTTGATGAAGCCCGATCAACACCCGCCGCGCCACCCGCTCCACTGTCGGCAATACTAAGACGTGCGGCGAGCCGCCTTCTTGCGCCCAGGTGGCAATAAGATCTTCTTCGAGGACCTGGCGTTCTCGCTCACTGGGCAGCAGTGCCCCGCCGACACTGTAGGGTACCACAGATTTGCGTAGCGAACCCAGTCCGCGAGCGCCCAAAGCATCGCTGATGCGGTTAGCGAAATCCTGCGAGTAAGGATCATCACGCCAGGTGATGGCATCCCAGTAGGGCTCTGTCGGCAGGCAGTTGGGTCGAGCCGCAACAAAATCCACCAAAGCCTCGGCCATTTGCCGATTGGTAAAGCAAAAGCGAAAGCTGCGTCCAGCGTAACCGTCCAGTAAATCCCTCAATCCCGTTCCGGGTTCCAGTTCCATTTCATCGGCGGTTGCGGTCGTCAGGAGCAGGACGGGAGCGTGGCGGTCGTCGCGCCAGCGGTGCAAAAGCCGCACTAATTCCACGGCACGGTCGCTTGTGTTGCCGCCGATGATCGCCAACGGCCAAGTGGCTCGCCGCCGGAACGCCTCCAGCCAATCCTCAGCGGAGTAATCGCCGGTCAGTTTGTACCAGCGAATCCAGAGCCGCTCTGTACTGTCCCTGTGTTGCAGGGCCAGTTCGGGAATGTCGCGGTGGCCATGGGCACGCTCGGGATCACTTGCCAGCACGAGACCATCCCGCGCATCATGAGCCAGCCAGCGCACCGCTTCCAGGAAACGATCCCAGCTGGGCAGACTGGTGGCAGGCATCAGCCAG
This sequence comes from bacterium HR36, assembly GCA_002898995.1. Taxonomy (GTDB): domain Bacteria; phylum Planctomycetota; class Planctomycetia; order Gemmatales; family HRBIN36; genus HRBIN36. The sequence continues at coordinate 10,367 of BEIM01000055.1, read as the reverse complement.
GCGATTTCCTGGTCGCCTTGGGGCACGGGAGGAGCAGCGAGGCGTTCCTCGGTGCTCCGCCAGAATAACCAACTCGCCACCGCCGCTAGCCCGAGCGCTACGCCTCCCACCAGCGACATCACCCAACTCTTGCCACGTATGCTGATCGCCATGACCCAGGCATTGTACCCATTGCCCGGTCCCACGGGCAGTAGTGCCCGTCCATTGCAGGTCTCCCTATCGGACCCAGATTTCTTGCAGCTTACCGGCAGGCTTTGCCGATACGGTTTCCAAGCATACGAAGCACAAGGACGCTGGAACCATCCAGCGCTCCCCACACCTGCCGGCACGGAGGTCAGGATGGCCGCTTATTTGCGCATTTACCCTCACCGCCGCGACCCACGGGAATCCGTGCAAGAGCCTTGTATCCGCGTACGGCTAGGCGACCTGTTCCCACTCCTGGTGCAGGCTCACCGGGGGAATTATCTCTGGCTGAACGATTTCGAAGACGATGAGGTTATCATCACCCCCGATTTGTACGATGTGTTGCGTGCCTTCCGCGCTTATAGACCCTCGGCATAAGTCGCGCGTTTACTGGAACTCGCCAAATGTGCCGCCACATTAGTTGAACAGGCGAAGCTTATAATGTTCATGTGAACTCAACGTTAGCATCAGGGAATCTCCCAACACTAAATGCTGGCCCGTGCATTCTTCCGGTGAGCCAGCACGAAGCCGTACATTGGCCGCGCTGGTTCTGGCCCCGCAGCGTTTACATCCACATTCCGTTTTGCGTCCATCGCTGTTGCTACTGCGATTTCGCCGTGGTTACTGGAGCCGAACAGCTAATCGCGGCCTACCTGGACGCCCTCGAACGCGAAATGACCCTATGGCTCGCGGAACCAATAGACGTCGAAACCATTTATCTCGGCGGTGGCACCCCTTCGTTGTTGTCTCCTGCAGCGCTGCGGCGTTTGCTGGAACTGGTTCGGCGGTTTTTTCGCTATGAGCCCGAACTGGTGGAGTACACCCTGGAGGCCAATCCTTCCGACATCAACGAGGAAAAGCTGCAGCTGCTAGCTGCGTTTGGTGTCAATCGCTTGAGCCTGGGAGCACAATCATTTCAGCCTGAGGCCTTGCGATTTCTGGAGCGTTTTCACGATGCTGCCACCATTTGCCGCGCGGTGGCGATGGCACAGCGGTACTGCGCCACGGTTTCCCTCGATTTGATCTTCGCTTACCCTGGGCAGACGTTGGCCGCGTGGCAAGAGGACTTACGCCAGGCTGTCGCCCTCGGCGTCCAGCACTTGTCTACGTACAACCTGACCATCGAGCCGAAGACCGCACTCTGGGCACGCGTGCAGCGCGGCCAGGTGCGCCCTTGCGAGGAAGAAACTGAACGGGCTCTCTACGCTTGCACCATCGAGTATCTGGAATCGTTGGGCTGGCAGCATTACGAAATTTCAAACTTCGCACTGCCTGGCTACGTGAGCCGGCACAACATGGTTTACTGGGCAGGCGAGGCTTATTTCGGTTTCGGGCTGGGGGCTGCACGCTACGTCGCGGGGACGCGTTCGAGCAATACGCGATCGCTGCGGCTGTATGTGCAGCTGTTGCAGCAAGGAATCCTGCCTATTGCCGAGAGCGAAACCCTGTCGCCGGTATTGCGCGCCGCGGAAACTGCCGCCCTGCAGCTACGCCGACGCCAGGGCGTTCATCGCACCTCCTACCGCGAGCAAACTGGCTACGACCTGGATGCACTGCTAGGTCCAATACTCCAGCGCCATCTGGCGCGCGGCTGGCTGGAAGATGATGGGCGAAGTGTGCGGCTGTCTCGGGAAGGAATCTTTTTCGCCGACCTCGTTTGTGCCGATTGCCTGAGCGTGGTTCCCGACGAGCAGACCTCTTCTCTGCCAAAAGCCCAGGCTTGCGCTACTCCATGACGCCTGTCCCAGACCGCTCCGCAAACACAGCGCACATATCAGGCCGCCACCGCATTGGCAAAAAGCCCACCTGCATGGTTTTTGCACCCCTTTCTGCGAGGTAAAACGCAGCCAACCACGACAAAAACTCGTGAACTGTGGCGGCTGAATCAGCAGTGGCGTTTTTCGGTTTCTCCCGTATTTCAGCCGCCGGTCCCGATCGCTACCGGTTCTCCCACCAACTGACGAGACGGAGGAAGGGGTTAGGGTTGGGCGGCGGGATTTGCGGGTGCTGGGCGAGGTAATCGGCCCACGGCTTGGCTTCCGCGGGATAATCCTGGCCTGTGAAGGCCCGCAAACTCTCACGGACTTCGTGTTGCAAAGCGACCTGCCTTTGAGATGGGGGTTTCCGCTCCTCATCCCGTAGGATCTCCACCAAGACGTGTGCCGATTCTGCCGCGGGATAATTCTTCAAGGCTCGCACTGCATTGAGCCGAACATCGAGTGTCGGGCCAAACTGTGCCGCTTTTGCCAGGATCGGTACAGCCCGCGGGTCATTGAGCCGAGCCAACGCATTCAGTGCCGCGATCTGCACCAGCACATCTCGGTCATAGTACAGCACGGGTTCCCTGGTCTGCTCGACGCTGAAGAAGAACTCGCGCGCCCGCGGGTCTTTGCATTCCGCCAAGCGCTCAATCGCGGCGATCCGCGCCACTGTGGTGGGTTCGTTTTTCGCACCCCAGATCAAGCCCTCGATAAACTTCTGCTGATCTTCTTCGCTGCCACCGTATTCTCGAGGCTCCGCCAGCCGGCGATATGCACGCGCGCGGAAATCGCCATCCTGACTGTGCGCCAGTACATCCAGGGGCCGCGGCGGATTAAAGAGCAAACGCATCCGATATCGCATATCGTTGACGAATCCGCCTTCCGGACTATAGGCGGTGATATCCTCCCAAAAGTACGCACATCCGTTGACCACCAGGCTCAGCACAAGTAAGCACCATGCCCATTTGTAGAGTGGCCATCCAAGTAGAGTGGCCGATGCTCTGCGTAGCTCCGCCGAGCGCACGGGCGCCATCTCTGGTTTCCCCGCATCGCAGTGCGCGATCAGTTCCCTGTGTCGGCTCATAGCCTTTTGCCCCTTGCCGTAGGTCAGCAACAAATGCGGCCTGACTGGCGACTCGCTGTACGGCGTGCCGTTGGCCCCGTATCCCGCCGTGCTGGAGAAAATCACCCGCCGCCTATACGGCACTTGTGGGATTTGGGCAAGGCCAAGATCAGCGGCCTGCGCGATTGGCGTAGGATGCATATCATGGTCGCACCTGCGCCACCCCGCAAGCAAGGAGCAAGATCCGATGACCAGCGAAGTCACGGCTGAGCCACAACGGATTCGCCTGGGACAATGCCGGCTCGATGAGGCTGTTACCAACTATATGCGCAAGGATTTCGCGGTCTTGTGCGCCGAGCAGACAGTCGCGCAGGCAATCGAATCACTGCGCGCCCAGCCCCTGCAAAGCCGCATCATCTACCTATACGTGTTAGATGAGGAAGGCCGATTGCAAGGTGTGGTACCCACGCGGCGACTCCTACTCAGCGCACCCGATACCCGTATTGCCGAAATCATGGTGCGTAACGTCATCAGTATCCCCGCGGATGCGACCCTGCTCGACGCCTGCGAATTTTTCGTACTACACCGTTTGCTGGCTTTCCCGGTGGTGGATGACCAAAGGCACATGCTCGGGGTTGTGGACATCGAACTTTATGCCGAGGAACGAGCCGAGTTGGAAGAGCGCTGGGACGATGTGTTTCAGTTGGTGGGTGTGCACCTGGCAGCTGCGCGCCAGACCGAACCCTGGAAAGCCTTTCGCGCGCGTTTCCCGTGGCTGCTGTGTAACGTGGTCGGGGGAGTTCTGGCAGCGATGCTGACGGGGTTTTTTCAAACACAACTCCGCTCGGCTGTTACCCTCGCCCTGTTCATTCCCGTCGTGCTCTCCTTAGCCGAAGCCGTGAGCATGCAATCGGTGAGCTTGATTCTGCAAGTGCTGCACGTGCAGCGCGTCAATTGGCGCTTGCTGGCAAGCCGCTTACTGCGGGAATCGCAGACGGGCTTCCTTTTGGGCTTGGCCAGTGGGGCCCTCGTCGCAGGAACAGCGTGGGTCTGGCCAGGTTCCGCACCTGTTGCTGGCAGCGTGCTTGGGGGAATTGCTGTGGGCGTTACCGTTGCCGCCTCTCTCGGAGTCGCCGTCCCTTCGCTGCTCCGCTTACTCCATTTAGACCCCCGCGTTGCTGCTGGCCCTGTCGCTCTTACTCTCACCGACCTGGCCACCCTTTTTGTTTACTTCAGTTGGGCCAGCGCTATCCTACACGTGTAACCTCTATGGGTTTCTAAGTACGCCGGCAATATGCCGAGGCCGTCGGCCGCGTTAGCATGATGCTGCGCCTCCGCGTCCATACCGCAGCCTGCGTTCCAGCGAGCCCAAAGTCTCGGGGCCGGAAGCAAAAGAGCAACCCACATCCGCTGGGGAACGCCAAACTCACCAGCAGAGCGACACGCCGTTATTCAATGCGCAAAGGCACTTTGAAGAACAAAGCGCTGGAGACCAAGTCCGAGGCTTCTCGCCGCGAGGCACATGCTCCGGCAGAAAGGCAAAAGCCCTGTCCCAGTTGCAGCCTAGACGACGACTGGAGCACTGAGCTGCGGAGCGGATTCTCCCGTGGTGAGCCCCTCGAAGACCAGTTTCTTCTCGCCGTCGCGTTCTTCGAGTTTGACCAGGATGGTATCCTTGCCGAGGAACGCACCGCGGAGCAATTCTTCGGAGAGCGGATCTTCGACCAAGTGCTCGATTGCCCGCCGCAATGGCCGCGCACCAAATTCAGGGCTATAGCCCTTGTCAATGAGGAATTCGCGGGCTTCGTTTGTCAACTGGAGCTTGAGGCCTTTTTCGGCCAGCCGCTTGTACACCTTGTCCAGCTCGATATCCACGATTTGCTGCAAGTCTTCCCGTGTCAGCGGCCGGAAGACGATGATGTCGTCGAGTCGGTTAAGGAATTCTGGGCGGAAGTGCGCTTCCAAAGCCTGCTTCAACGTTTCCTTCATCTTCTCGTAAGTGGTCTCGATATCCTTCTTGCCAAATCCCAGCGGATTGCGGTTAGTGATTTGCTCAGCGCCGGCGTTGGTGGTCATGATCAAGATCGTGTTCTTGAAGTCCACCGTGCGTCCGAAGCTATCGGTGAGCCGGCCTTCTTCCATGATTTGCAGCAGCATATTCCAGACGTCGGGGTGAGCTTTTTCAATTTCGTCAAGGAGTATGACACTGTATGGCCGGCGGCGAATCTTTTCGGTGAGCTGCCCGCCCTCTTCGTAGCCGACATAGCCGGGCGGCGCACCGATCAGCCGGCTGACGTTGTGCTTTTCCATGTACTCGGACATATCAATTTGCACGAGGGCGTTCTCGTCGCCGAACATGAACTCCGCCAGCCGCTTGGCCAAGAGTGTCTTCCCGACGCCAGTCGGCCCAGCGAAGATGAAGCAACCGATAGGCCGCTTCGGATCTTTCAGGCCACTGCGGCTGCGGCGCACAGCCCGAGCAATGGCGGCGATCGCCTCCTTCTGGCTTACTACGCGCTTGGCCAGCTCTTCCTCCATCCGCAGCAGCCGCGTCGTCTCTTCATCGCTCAGCCGTTTCAGTGGCACACCTGTCATCTTGCTGACGACTTCCGCCACCACCTCCTCATCCACGATCCCATCTACTTCCCGAGTCCGTTCGCGCCATTCGCGGAGTAACGCCTCCTTACGCTTCTTGAGCTTATCGGCCTGGTCGCGGAGCTGGGCAGCCTTCTCGAAGTCCTGTTCTGCAACTGCGGCTTCCTTTTCCTGATTGAGCCGTTCGATTTCTTCGTCCAGCTCCTTCAGGTCAGGCGGCCGGGTCATGGTACGCAACCGCACACGGGCGCCCGCTTCGTCAATCACGTCAATAGCCTTATCGGGCAGGCAGCGCCCCGTGATATAGCGGTCAGACAGCTCAACTGCCGCCTCGATGGCCTTGTCGGTAATCTGCACGCGGTGGTGCGCCTCGTAGCGGTCGCGCAGCCCTTTGAGAATTTCGACGGTTTCCTGCTTGGTCGGCGGGTTGACGATGATCTGCTGGAACCGCCGCTCCAGAGCCCCGTCTTTTTCGATGTACTTACGATATTCATCCAGGGTGGTGGCGCCGATGCACTGGATTTCCCCGCGCGCCAGTGCTGGTTTGAGCACGTTACTGGCGTCAATGGCGCCTTCCGCGCCGCCTGCGCCGACCAGGGTGTGCAACTCGTCTATGAAGAGAATAACATTGCGCGCGCGGCGCACTTCGTTCATCACCGCTTTGATGCGCTCTTCGAACTGGCCGCGGTATTTCGTACCCGCGACCATCATGGCCAGGTCGAGCACAACGATCCGCTTATCGCGGAGCAATTCGGGCACGTTTCCTTCCACGATCATCTGGGCCAGACCTTCAACAATGGCCGTCTTGCCCACCCCTGCTTCTCCGAGCAATACAGGGTTATTCTTGGTGCGTCGGCTCAGAACCTGAATGACGCGCTCAATTTCGTTCTGCCGACCAATCACCGGGTCGAGCTTCCCCTGCCGGGCCAACTCCGTCAGATCGCGCCCGAAGGAATCCAGCGCCGGCGTCTTGGATCGACTGGCGCGGGCAGCCGCTCCGCGTTCGCTACTGCTTTCTACCGGATCGCTAGGCATTTCGTGCCCCAGTAAATTCAGGACTTCCTCGCGGACTTCATCCAGTCGCAGACCCAGGTTCCGCAGCACCTGAGCCGCTACTCCTTCCTCTTCCCGCAACAAACCCAGGAGCAAATGTTCCGTACCCACGTAATTGTGGTTCAGGTTGCGCGCCTCCTCAATGGCGTATTCGATGACCTTCTTGGCGCGCGGCGTGTGCGGGAGCCTGCCCATGGTGACCATTTCCGTGCCACTTTGCACCAAGCGCTCTACTTCCTGCCGGATTTTGCGCAAGTCAACACCGAGGTTTTTCAAGACGTTGGCGGCGACCCCCGAGCCTTCCTTCACCAGCCCTAATAGGATATGTTCCGTGCCAACGTACTCGTGGTTGAAGCGCTGCGCCTCTTGATTGGCCAGTTGCATCACCTTGCGTGCACGATCCGTAAACTTTTCGAACATCCGTCCTTCTCCCATGCTCATGGCTTATCACCCTATCTATGGATGCGGTCAGGCAGGCGGTCGTGCCGCTGCTCCAGCACCTCTCGCCGCGCCGCCCTTCCCGCGTTCATTGGGATTATACGTTGGGATGCTGCGGCTGACGAGGGAAGGACACACCTTGAGCGCCGATTCTAAATCCCATCCGACTTTTGGCAAGAGAACTTACCACTGCCTATCAGCACTGCTAATACTCAGCGCCCGCTTCCCGCAGCATCAGATCCTGCACGGCTGCCAGCGGCGATTTGTCTTCGTACAGGACACGATACACTTCCACGCATATCGGCATATCCAGACCCAACTGAGAGGCGCGATCATAAACGGCTCGGCAGGTCCAGACGCCTTCCGCAGTTTGCTGCATTTCGGCTAGGACCTCCGCAAGTTTTTTGCCCCGGCCAATTTCGCGCCCGACCCGCAAATTCCTCCCATGCACGCTAGTGCAAGTAGTGATCAGATCGCCCACGCCTGCCAAGCCATATACGGTCTCCGCCCGTCCACCGTGGGCCGTAACAAAGCGAACTATTTCCACCAACGCGCGTGTCAGCAACGCTGCCTTGGCGTTATCGCCCAACTGCAGGCCGTCGCTGATGCCAGCTGCCAGCGCGATGACATTTTTCAGCGCCCCACACAGCTCCACTCCTATCGGATCGGGATTGGTGTAAACGCGCAAACGCTCGCTCATAAACAGTTGCTGCGCCACTTCCGCCCAATAAGACTCCTGGCTGGCCGCCACTACGCTAGCAGGCAGACCGCGACTGATTTCTTCCGCATGGCTTGGCCCAGCCAGCACCACCAACGGGCGATCCCCGAGAAGCTCCCCCATGATTTGCGTTGGTCGCAGGAGCGTCCCTTGTTCCAAGCCTTTCAAAACGCTGATGATAGCGGCACCGTGCAGACGCAGCACTTCGTGGTAACATTGTAGCGTCTGCCGTAAATAGACCGTGGGGATAGCCATCACCCAGATGTCTGCGGCGTCCACGGCTTCACGGAGATCCAACGTCAAGCGGATGGATTCAGGAATGGAGACGCCCGGCAAATAGCGCACGCTTTCCCGTCTTTGTTGCACCAGTCGGCCGTAGTCTTGCAGCGGACTCCAGATCGTCACTTGCAGATTTGGCTTGCTAGCTAGGACAAGGGCACACGCTACGCCCATGGCGCCATCGCCCAGCACCGTTACGTGCTTCTGCACCATCTTCCCTCCGCAGTTCGCAAAATCGGTCCCTAAATCGCGTAGCTCACCGCGAACGTCGCCTGGCAGCCGTTGTATCGACACCTAAACCCTCATGCAAGTACGGCACATACTGGACGCGACCGCGATGAGAGGCTAAAATGCTACAACCTGCCGATGGGCGTATCACCAATGGCAGGCTACTGCGGTGCGGTATCCCTGAGAATCTGCGGCCCGAAGCTGCTCTGAGCTAACGGACGAATTGTCGGAAAAAGTGTCGGTTCTTACCGCGTAACGACCTGACGTTCCGACTAATGTCCTCAATGTCAGCGCTTGCGGTTGCCGCGTTGCCGCTGGAGAAAGACTATGAGCGCTCAGCCTCCGTTTTCCCGTATCATTCGCAGCTTTGCTGGTCGGCTTGTGCAACTGGACTTACAGCAACGTACTTTGATGCTGGAGTATCAGGACGACCTGCACGTTTTCATCCTTGGCGAAGACCCGGTCATCTTCAACGGCCCAGACAAAACCGACCCTAAGCGCTTGCAGCTGGGAGATGAACTTCGCGTAATCTACGAAGTCACACAGCAGGGCCCCATTGTCCTGGCCGTGCACGTCAATCCTGCACAAGATTGACAGCGCGAACTACCGATTCCGCGCAAAAGTCCCAACCCCCTGTGTCAGGCGGTTCGGACGCACAAAAGAACGACGGGCCGTGGCCGTCGCCAGCACTCATACGGCCGGGGTCGCGGCTCATGAGCCGCAAGCTGATAAACAATCTGATCCAGGCCAGACCAGCGCACTACCGAGCGTCACCACACGCCTGGCGAGACAATGCAATAGTGTTTGAAGCTTAATGCGCGAACCTGCTAGCTCAGGATGCCCCAGACGATGTTGCCCTGCACGAGTTCGCGCGGTTGCTTGAGGTGGTTGTATTGAATCATGTGCGGGTCGAGGCCGACGCTGTGATAAATCGTCGCCAGCAGGTCACACGGATGCACCGGGTTCTCAAACGGAGCGGAAGCGGTCTTATCCGACTTGCCGTAAACGAACCCGCGTTTGACACCGGCGCCGGCAATGACCGCGGTGAAGCAATACGGCCAGTGGTCACGTCCATCCGCGCTGTTGCCGTTGCCGGAAGTGCTGACGCCACGCTGCGGACTGCGGCCAAATTCGCCGACGGCCACTACCAGCGTCTCCGACAACAATCCGCGCTGATCCAGGTCTTCCAGCAATGTGGCCAGCCCAGCATCTAGCATCGGCGCCGACAAGCGTTTCATCCGGTCGGGCAGGCCGACGTGATGATCCCAGGAATGCAGGTCGGAGTTGGCGATTTTTGGCCAGTTGACCTCGACGAAGCGACAACCGGCTTCCACCAGCCGACGGGCCAGCAGACAGCTCTGCCCGAAAGTGTTGCGGCCATAACGGTCGCGCAGGCTGGCTGGTTCCTTGCTCAGGTCGAACGCTTCGCGAGCCCGACCGCTGACAATGAGGCTGAACGCCTGCTGATAGTAGGCATCCGGATTGTACTTAGCCACAGCCCGTTCGAGTTCGGGCAGCGATTCGTTGACCAGCTGGCGTAGACTAGCTCGGCGGGTCAGGCGTTCCGGCGACAACTCCACACGGATCTTCAGGTCATCTACCTTGATCCGATCCATCTTGTTCATGTCGTTGTCATCGCCGGGCGGGAATAGGTAGTAGGGGTCGTAGGCTTTGCCCAAGAACCCGGCCGTGCCCCCCTTATTGATCACGTTGGATTCCTGCAACGGCCGGGGCATCATCACAAAGGGCAGCATGGGGACATCCGGCGGCCGATACTTGGCGATATTGCAACCGATGTGCGGGAAGTCTTTCGGACTGGGTGGCTCCAACTGCCCCGACGGGCTCACTTTGTCTGTCGTGTACCCCGTCAGCATTTGATAAATCGCCGCCGTGTGATTGAACAGCCCTACCGGCGTATAGCTCATTGAACGAATAAGCGTAACCTTGTCGTTGACCTGAGCAAAGCGGGGCAATACCTCAGTAAACTTCACGCCAGGAATTCGCGTGTCAATCGCCTTGAAGACACTGCGGACGTTATCGGGAACGTTGT
>BEIM01000054.1 GCA_002898995.1 bacterium HR36 | reverse complement strand
GAAATCGCCGCCCTCACCGATCGGGAAAATCGTGCCTCCCGATTCCTGCGAAAAATTCTCCACTACGGCGTGGGAGCCACGGCGCGGCTGTATGGCATCGAGGGATTTCATCTGAAAGACGTGCTAGGCATCGCTGTTCTGGCGTGCCGCTCGGCTTTCCAAACCCGGCCGATGACCGCGGATGTCGAAACGCGCGGCGAACTGACGCGCGGCATGCTGGTCGTGGACTTGACATCGAAACGAGCCGCTCCCAATGTGGATTTGGTCGTTGAAGTGCAGGTGCCTGCCATTCGCGAATACCTCCACCGTATCCTCCGCCGCTACCTCTGCGACTGAGCCAGCCAGCTCAGGCTGCCGCAGGCAGCTTCCCGAATCATGGCCGACGGACATCGTGTCGGCATGCCGCGATTCTTGGCACGCCTCTGTGTGGCGTGGTGTGGGACACCATATTGTCATCGCTCACGCAGGGACTCAGCGTGACGGAGCCATGCGTGCCCAGTCTGGAAAAAAAGTGCTGGCATAGGCCCGCTGCGGTGCTGCTCTTGCGATCTGTGCCGGCGCACTTCGTTGGCCGCAGCTCAAGCCTGCCCACGTTTTGGGATGATCCGTGTCCCTACAGTCAAGAAGTTTTTTCACCCCAGACGCGCGGAAAAAACAGAAGGACGCCTCTGCTGCCTTCAGATAGCTCATCCTGGCAACTAATCACCGAGCTAATGCTAAGTCCTCGCCCGTTGTGGAAAAATGTGCGGGCTCTGGTGGACACTTCACCGCCTGATTCTGGGAAATAGCCAACACCTGCCCTGGTAACCTGCTTCCTCTGCGTGAATTGCCTTAGCGCCTGATGGATTCGACCCAACCGCAAATGCGTGCGAGCCTGTCGCGGGTTCTCCTCTTTGCTGGCAGCGGCACCGTTCATGTATTCCTCGAATACCATGCGAGCGTCTGCCTTATCCCCTTCTGCTACGGCATGCATGCATTCTTGCCGCCAGTGGTTCTCGCGACCATTCGAGCGCGCTTGCCATAAGCGAGCGCTGCGCGCCTGACCAGCAGAGGAGCAGCAGACGGCATCTGCGAGCAGGAATGTGGCGCCGGCGGGCTTATGCGAAGCGGCGTGCGTGGCACAATTCTTTGGGCACTGGTGCGCAGGCAACAACTCTGAAGTCAATTAGCGGAGCAATTCCTGCCAGAGGGCCTTGTAATAGCGGAGGAGGCGTTCGCCACTGGCCACGTCGGGCGTACCTGGAATCTCTGCGAGCGTGTAGCGATCATAGCCACACTGCCGCAGCAAAGCGAACAACTCGCGCCAGGGATAGTTTGAGTAAAGTTCGTTAATGTGGCAGGATTTGAGCCAGGGGCGCAGCAGTTCGAAGTATTCCCCGATGGAACCGTTCTTGATGTCGGTGGGGTTGGAGTTCCAGGTAATGCCAACGTTCGGCAAGCCGCAGTTTTCCAGGATCGTGCGCATGTGAGGAGGGTGAGCGGTGCCGGGACCATGGACCTCGACCCAGATCTCCACGCCGCGATCGGCTGCCGCTTTGCCGCACTCGCGTAAGGCTTTACCGATTTGTTCCAGGGTCTTTTGGACGGGTACCTCTTTAGGCAAGGCGTTGGGACGCACTTTGACACCAGTACCGCCCAGGTCCGCCACCAGGTCCACGAAACGCTTACACAACTCGACATTTTTGCGAACTATGGTCGCGTCGGGTGCGTGAAATTCGCAAACCGTACCACATCCCCAGAAGACGATCCCACTATCGGCAAATTGCTTGCGGACCTCCGCGCGTTTGGCCAGGGGCAAATCGGGCTCGACGCCGTGGACATGGGTGGTGCGCAATTCTACAGCCGCCAGGCCAACATTGCGGCAAACGCGGAGAATCGTCGGCAAGTCCCATTTGGCAGCGATATTGTAAGTGACGATGCCTAAACGAAAGCGCGGCAGCGGAACGCCATCGGTCGTCGTTTGGCTCCGCGCCTGCTGAGGAGCAAAGCCAACACTACCAGCGCTCACGATTGCCGCCGCTAGAAATTCTCGCCGGTCCATAATGGCCCCTCCGTTTTTGGGAACATGTTAGCGAAACCTGATCACTCCGACATTCCCGACGCCGAAAACTGGATGGGCGCCCGAACTACGCTCGACCAGGAAATCCCCCAGGGAATTGTTGATGCAGGTGTTGTTCGTAGCGAAGCCATTGCTCTGCTGGCAAAAGGCGATACCATGCGTGCGGTTCCTCTCGCAGCGGTTGCTCTGCAGTTGGGCGAAAGCGCGATGGGTTACCAAGATGCCATAGTGGTTGTTGGCGCAATAGTTAGCCCAAGCCGTGCCCCGTGCCCAGCCCTGGAAACAGATGCCCGCTTCCTCGTTGTTCTCGAACCGGGAACTTTGCACAGTAATACTGGGGGAATTGGCAGGCACTCCGGCAGAGAACACCATTATGCCGTTAGCCTGATTTTGCGTAAAGGTACAGTTGCGGATGGTCGCACTTATCGGATTGATAATCGCCAGGCCGTTACCAAAACTGGGTTGGCGCTCCGCGTCGTCGAAAGGAGCCGTAGCCGGAGTGCTGCTCGGCGCAGGGCCCGGATTGGACGGTTTTGGCTGCGATGAGACCTTTTTCGCCCCGCGGCAGACACAGTTTTCCATATCCAGCGAGCCCGATGAAGCGATGATGACATTGGCAGGCTCCATGCCGACATACTCCAGCGTCACATTGCTCAGCCGCACCGTACCCGGAGCTTGGCATGCGATGAGAGCGGGAGCGGCAGCACCGCGAATCACCGTTTGCTCGGGACCGGCACCGATAATCGTTATTGGCTTGGATAGCAGCAGCTGCCCGGGCAATAGATACTCACCAGCAGGGAGGGAAATGACGGAGTCCGGCGGGGCCTGAGCTATTTGTTGCAATAGCTCCCGGCCCAGGCGTTGCGGCTCGCTTTCGGGGTTTGGGCCGGGGGGTGTCGGCTCGGTTTGCGTTCCGGCCCCAGGTGGTGGTTGTTGAGACCGCCGGCGTACTATCAAGGGTGTAACCCGACGCGCTTGCACGGTAAACTCCGACCGGTTAAGCTCTAGCTCCGGCGCACCTGTGCATTGCACCGTATAGGGTCGTGGGCTGAGCGAAACTTGCCGCTCCAGACCCCGCAACACTGCTACTCGGTGGCCCCCGGCGTCGGAAATGCGCACTTCGGCTTCACCCCACAACCCCAGAGCCGCTTCCTCTATTTCCAATACCACTGGGCCCCGTGCTTCGTAATACCACCTCCAGAAGCTGGTGCCAATGAAATACACCACCAGCATTGGTAAGACGATAGCCGCAGACACAACAAGCCAGCGCCAGTAATCGAACGGTGGGTTGCGGCGTTTCTTGCGTTTGCGAATCGGCCCACTACGAACAGTGACATCCTCATCCGATGAGCGATCGCTATCCTGCGAAGAAGGAGTGGGCCAGTACACCCAAGGCATCCCTCCTAAAGGCGGAACTGTATGAGTGGGCGGGCGCGGAGATAGCGACCCGGCCGCACTCGCACTTCTTGCCGGTGCCGAAGCTGACTCGGCAAACTTCCCTTCAGCGAGTTGGCGCAAAGTATCCGCGACGTCAGTGGCAGTACGGGGGCGCCGTTCGCGGTCTTTTTCCAGAAGCTTCATTACATAATCGGAGATAGTCTCTGGAATGCCGGGACGGAGTTGGGACGGGCTGGGAGGATGCTCCGTGAGCACCTGGGTGATCACCGCGTAAATGTCATCCCCGGAAAATGGCCGCCGGCCTACCAAACATTCATACAGCACCACACCCAGGCTGAACAAATCGGCACGCTCATCCAGTTCCCAACCTCGTATCTGTTCAGGGGACATGTAGGCCGGTGTGCCCACCACCACGCCCGATTTGGTCAATTCCACATCTTGATCCTGGAACCGTGCCAAGCTAAAATCCAGCAACTTGACCCGCTGATACGGGTGCTGCAACCAAATGTTGGCGGGTTTGACATCGCGGTGAATCAGGTTGCGCTGATGAGCGGCGGCTAAGCCTTCAGCCACCTGGGCACCGATGCGACACACCTCACGCCACGGGAGCGGGCCATGGCGTTTCAACCGCTCACGCAGCGATTCGCCAACGAGATACTCCATCGCAATATACGGCGTGCCAGAAAACTCCCCGACTTCGTAGATGGTGACGATATTGGGATGCTGCAACCCAGCGGCGATCCGTGCCTCCCGTAAAAAACGCTGACGGTTCGTCTCGAGCCGTGCCAACTCCGGCTTCATCAGCTTAAGAGCGATTCGTTTATGGTTACGCGTATCCTCCGCCTCCAGCACCACACCCATAGCCCCTTCGCCGATTTTCCGCCGAATCTGGAAATAGCTCACAACGATTGGGTTCTGCGTGGCCGCATAGTTGCGGTGAGCGTGGCCGTTACCAGGCGTTGCTGCTTGGGCCACCGGTGAACGCCCGGGTACCGGATCCAGCGGATTTTCCCGAGGATTCGCCGCACGCACTCCTGATGCGGAGTGATTGGCGGCTGGCTCGGAGGCTGGGCTGTTATCTTGAGCTGGCCTTGGGTCAGCGACATCTCGTTGAGATGTGCCCGCCTTGGTGCCCGAATGTAACTGACGCAGCCGGGCAAGCACGTCGCCATTCACGTGACTCAAGTCCACACTGGCATTTGCTCGCAACCCGTCGTATTCGTTAAGGAAGCACTGGCGGCAATCGGAACAGGACTCGAGATGGGAAATAAGGGAAGCCTCTTCGCGGGGAGCGGGAACCAGCCAGCGCCGTAGCCACCGTTGCCAGATGTCAGGGTGCGGACATTCGCTCATGTACGCTCAACTCCATGCCTAGGATTTAGCTGCGGTATCAGGTGCCACTCCCCCAAAGAGCATCCCCACTGTCCCGGTGCAACAGCCACAGTGCAGCTCAGCCAGGAATTGCTTTTCGTCTTTATTATATCTTACGTCTTCGCTTTTTGCGACACTTCGCCGCACAACCAACCTGGCAAGGGTCAAAGCGTGGTCACAATCGAAAGGCTGACGAAGCACTACGGCAGGGTGGTAGCCCTGGACAATCTGACCTTGCAAATTGACCAGGGCGAAATTGTGGGGCTGCTCGGGCCAAACGGTTCGGGGAAAACAACGGCGCTTCGCTTGCTTCTGGGCTTTCTCCGTCCTACTGCAGGACGAGCTGTAGTGGCGGGGTTCGATTGCTGGCGGCAGAGTGTCGAGGTGCGGCGCCGTGTCTCTTACCTGCCTGGAGAATTGCGGTTGTATGAAAACCTCACTGGGCGGCAATTCCTCGAATTCCTGGCCCGTTTGCGAGGGTGGGCTGCATCTGGAGCCAAGGAACCCGGCAACGGAATTCCCGATGCTCCTGGTTTGGCCCGGCAATGGGGGCTGGACTTAGATCGCCCCATCCGCACTCTCTCGTCGGGGATGAAACACAAGCTTGCCCTGATCAGCGTGGTGGTAGCAGGGACGCCCATCGCCATTCTCGACGAGCCTACCAACACACTCGATCCCGCCATGCGCGAGGAGTTCTTGGCACTCTTACGGCAGTGGCGAAACTGTGGACGGACCATCATACTGTCTTCGCACGTTCTCAGCGAGGTGGCGGCGGTATGCGATCGTGTGGCCATCCTCAAACAAGGCCGGTTGGCTGCCCTGGAGCGGCTCAGCGATTTGCGCGAACTGCGCCGTGTCCGTGCGCGCCTGGCTCGCCCGGTCGCAGTGCCTGGCTCGGTTCCAGGAGTGGAGGCGGAGGAAAACGGCCAACGCACTTATAGTTGGGTAGTCCGCGGCTCCCTGCAACCTTTACTCCGCTGGCTAGCCGAACAGGAGGTGGAAGACCTCCACCTCGAACCCGTGGGTTTGGAACAAATCTACCGCCGCATTCATGGAGATACCCCATGACTGTCTGGGCCCTGGCACGTAAAGTGGCGTACGACTGGCGCTGGCTACTGGTCCTGACCGCCCTTGTCCTGGCGATTTACGAGTTGATCTGGGGCAAGATCACCGATCGTATCTACCGTCAATTCATGCCACTGGTCAACGAACTATTGGCCCTGGCCCAATTGACTCCCTGGGCGATTAAAGCTCTGGAGAAGCGCTTCCTTGAAGGGCCAGGACAAATCATCCACACTTTGCTGGGAGGGGACCTCGTAAACCTGAACGACCCAGCCACCGTGCTGACGATCGGTTACGTGCATCCTTTCGTGCAGTTTGTGCTCTGTTTGTGGGGCGTGGGTCGCGGTGCGGCAGCTCTGGCTGGCGAAATTGACCGCGGTACCATGGAGCTTCTTTTGGCCCAACCGATCAGTCGCCGCCAGATTGTTTACGCGCATTTACTGGCGGAGGCTTGGACTTTGCCCATCCTCGCGGGCGCTATGGTTCTCGGCACCGCACTGGGCGTTTGGGGTTTCGCTCTGCCCAACGTCGTGCTTTCTGGGTACGTAATTGCTGCGAGTAATGCCCTGGCTCTCGCACTGGCCGTCGGTGGCATTACCATGGTCTTTTCTGCGATGGGACAGTCGCTCTGGAAGGTCGCAGGCGGCGTCCTGCTTCTGCTGCTGGTGATGTTTCTGGTCAACCTCTTCGGCCAATTGTGGCCCGTTTTGCAACCCTATCGCCCCGCGACGCTCTTTTTCTACTACCAACCGCAACTCCACATCCTGCAAAACGCATGGTGGCTTAGCCTTCCCGACTTCTCTTACCGCCTCTGCCCGCCACTGGTGCTTAGCGTGATTGGTCTGGTCGGTTACCTGCTGGCTGCCGAGATCTTCCACCGCCGGGACATCCCCGCCCCGTTATAACAATCTGCAGCTGGCCCTTCCTTGCAAAGCGCGCGACTTTACGGTGCTCCCATGCGCCCGCTAGACATTCTCAAGCGTAATCTGGAACGTCTTCAGGAGGCAGTCGCTTCCGCCTGCCAGCAAGCCGGCCGCGACCCCGCGGAAGTCACGCTGGTGGCGGTGACCAAATCCGTCGGCATCGAAGTGGCTGCTTGGCTTCCCGACTTGGGCGTCGTCAATCTGGGCGAAAGCAGGCCGCAAGAATTGTGGCGCAAAGCGGCAGCCATTCCCCACGCACGCTGGCATCTGGTAGGACATTTGCAACGCAATAAAGTGGAGCGCACCTTACCTCGGGTGGTGCTCATTCATTCCGTGGACAGCGAACGCCTGCTTCAGGCCATCGAACAGCACGCCCGGAATGCCAACCGTGGCGCCGCGGTTCTGCTCGAGTTTAATGTGAGCGGTGAAGCGACCAAACACGGTTTCGCTCCCCAGGATGAAGGCCGGCTTCCTGATGTGCTGGCGGGCCTGCACTATGTCCGCGTGGTCGGCCTGATGACGATAGCCCCGTTGGGCACCGACCACGAAACCGCCCGCCCCACTTTTGCCCGTCTGCGCGAACTCCGCGACCGCTTGGCGGTACGCCTCCTTGGCACCCCGCACACCCTGCACCATCTTTCGATGGGCATGAGCGGGGACTTCCGCGGCGCCATTTTGGAAGGGGCCACTCTCATCCGCATCGGCACAGCCTTGTTCACCGGTCTCAGCGACGCCCCAACCACTGAAGCGCCCAGAGCACCAACGTAAGTGCGGCGCTGAGGAGCAGGGAGGTCATCAGGGGAATGTAAATTCGGACGCCGTCGCGCTCAATGACAATATCCCCAGGCAGCCGACCTAGCCAATGCAGCCTGGGCAGAAGCATGAGCATCACCCCCAATACCACCAGCCCCGTCCCCAACAAGATCAGCATCCATCCCAGCATATTCGTCGGCTGCATCGCGTATTCCTCCTGCGCAGGATCATTGTAAACGCAAGGGGAGGGCGGGCCGATCGTGTTCCCGCACCAACGCAGGTGCTGCGCCTAAGCGCAGGCAGCATCGTGCCAAACGCGGAAAAAACGAGGCTTTACGCGGGAATCTGGCTGCGGACTTGCGCGACATAGTGTTCGAGCATCGCGAATTGACGGAAGAAGTCATGCTCCTGGACACCGAGGGGATTTTTGAAGAAGCAAGCGAGGTGGCGGAGGATGCCACGTTCGCCCTGGCGCTGCGCCAACAGCGCTAGCCGGGCCAGATCAATAACCAGGGGCGCCGCCAAGATCGAATCGCATCCCTGCCAGATAAACTGCAGCACCATTTTTACGCCGAGGAACCCTTCAAAGTGAATGTGATCCCAAGCGGTCTTCCAATCGTCGAGCGATTCGATGTATTCGATACTGACATGAGTCTGCGGCTTATAACCGAGGATGTGAGCCAGCACCTGGTCTTTAGTGCGAATTTTCGATAGTTTGTTGCGGGGATCGTCAAGCACCCAGCCGTCGCGGTTGCCAAAGATGTTATGCCCGACCCAGCTGAGGACTCGCAAATTGCGGAGGGCAAACATTGGGGCCAGCACCGTCTTGAGCAGAGTTTCGCCGGTTTTGCCGTCTTGCCCGGCGATAGCCGCGCCACATTCCTCGGCGCGCTGGCAAGCTGCAGGGAAACTAGCGCCCAAAGACGGGGTGAAGTTGACATACGGCCAGCCAAGCTCGATGGTCGCCAGTGCGTAAATGCTGCTGGCCGGCAACAGGCTGGCACCTTCCTGGCTCTCTAAACTAGCGGCCAGACGCGCCCAATCCTGATGGACTTCCGTGAGGCGGAAAGGAGGCTCGGTGGAGGCCACGTTGATCACCACCACCTGCTCCAGCCGGTGCGCTTCACGGAAGCAGAGCAAGTCGTGCTGGATGCGTGCGATGGCCTGCCGCGGTGTCTCAGCACTGGGCAGGTTCGGTAGGCTGGCCAGTCGCGAGATGGCTTCGCCCACGTTGAGCAAAGTCCCGCCGCGGACGTTGGCCGACCAGCTTTCCAACTCCTCCCGGCAAGCCTGGAGTAACTCTGTCGAAAAGACATTAGCCCGCTGCTGCATTTCGCGGGCCGTCTGCATCCAGTGGGTTTGGCGAATCTCATGTCCTCCGAGCACAAAGCTCTCCAGGTCATCCAGTAAGGGAGCCCCGCAGGTGGCCTTGCCCGCTGCCGAGGACGGTCCGAACATCGGCAAAGCCGTTACCAATCCCGTGGGAGTGCCCAGACCCTTGCGCCACGCGGCAAGACCCAAGGCCACCGTGGTGCCTACCCCTCCGCATGCCCCGATCAGCCACAAGCCTACTCGCCTTTGTCGCGGCGGCGCGATACCCGCTTGTGTTTCCTGGTGCATAGTCCTTCCCCTGGCGTTGCATGGATACAAGGATTCCGTATTTATCCTAGGAAGCCCTTGGCCGGGCACGTGCTGATGCGCCTATCCAGGGCAGGCACCAGCCAATAAACGCACGCCGCCAAGCCGATGCCCCGCGCAGATGCTACCAGGCGCCTGGATGCTTGTCCTGTAAAGGAGATCGACCAAACCCTTTCCGAGTAACGGCCATGCCTCGCCCCATTGTTACGCTGACCACCGACTTCGGGGAAGGTTCTGCCTACGCGGCAGCGCTCAAGGGCAGTGTGCTGCGCATCTGCCCAGAGGCGTTGCTGGTCGATTTGAGCCACGCCATCCCACCTCAGGATGTGCTCCACGCCGCTTTTTTCCTGAACGAAGCGGTTCCCTGGTTTCCACCCCAGACGATCCATGTGGTGGTCGTCGATCCTGGCGTGGGCACCGCACGGCGACTCATCTACGTGGAATGGCAGCAACAACGGATAGTAGCGCCGGATAACGGGGTGTGTTCCCTGCTGTGGCGCAAACACCCGCCCGAGACTGTGCGGGCTATCCAGAATCCGCAGTATTTCCACACCCTGGTCAGCAGCACGTTCCACGGCCGTGACATCCTGGCGCCAGTGGCGGGGCACCTCGCCAATGGGCTGAGCCCCGAGGCCCTAGGGGAGGTAGTGACCGACCCGGTGCGGCTACCATTTCCTTTGCCGCGCCGTGAGGATGACCGGATTATCGGCGAGGTGGTATTCGTTGATCACTTCGGCAATCTCCTGACCAACATCCATCGCGCGGATTGGCCAGAAGCGCGCGTTGTCAGCGTGGAAGTGCTCGGCACAAGGCCGCGCTGGGTGCGCACTTACGGCGAGGCAGCGCCTGGCGAAACCGTAGCTCTGTGGTCGAGCGGGGGCTGGCTCGAGATCGCCGTCGTCCAAGGCCACGCCGCCCACCGTCTGAACCTGGGGCGTGGCGTCCCAGTCGTCGTGCAACTTGCTCCTGCGGAGCCCGGTTCATGACCCCCACAGGTTTCACCCCCCGACAACGCACTCTAGCCTTGCTCCTGCTGGTGCTCATCAACCTGTTCAACTACATAGACCGTTACCTCATCGCCGCCGTTGAGCCAAAGATGGCCGACACGTTTTTTCCACCAGATCGGCCGCAGGAGCTAGTCAAGACCCGCATGGGCTTGTTGATGCCCGCCTTCATGGTGTCGTATATGGTGGTAGCGCCGTTGTTTGGCTGGCTGGGAGACCGGATGTCGCGCTGGTGGCTGGTTGCCCTGGGGGTAGCGCTGTGGACGCTCGCCAGTGGCGGTTCGGGACTGGCCTGGTCTTACAGCATGCTCTTTATCACCCGCTGCCTCGTCGGTGTCGGCGAAGGCGCCTACGGCCCCGTGGCTCCCACCGTGATCGCCGACCTGTATCCTACGGGCCAACGCGGACGGGCTTTAGCACTGTTCTACGCGGCTATTCCCGTAGGCAGCGCTCTGGGGTACTTACTGGGTGGGATGATGCTGTCCTGGACGGGGAGTTGGCGTGCCGCCTTTTATGCCGTGGTGCCGCCCGGCCTGGCACTGGCGACTTTTTGCCTGCTCATGCCCGAGCCCAGACGGGGCCAGACGGACTTAGCCTGCGCCCCGGCCGGTAATGATGCCCCTGCTTGGCCCGCGTCTCGGGTCAGCAGTTGGCGGGATTATTTCCTCCTGGCACGGATCCCCTCGTACGTTTTGTGCACCCTCGGCATGACCGCTATGACCTTCGCAGTGGGCGGGATTGCGTTCTGGATGCCCCGTTACCTCAGCCAAGACCGTGCTGCTGGCCAGCTGGATCAGGTGAACATTGTTTTCGGCGGCATCATTGCGGCCACTGGACTGCTGGCGACCCTGGCGGGTGGCTGGTTGGGCGATACGCTACGAGGACGCTGGCGAGGCGCCTATTTTCTGGTGTCCGCTCTAGGCATGTTTATTGCGTTGCCGCTTTTCATCGCCAGTCTCTTGTTGCCGTTCCCTCTAGCCTGGGCTTTGCTAGCAGGCAGTTGCTTTTGCTTGTTCGTTAATACTGGCCCGACGAACGCCATCCTCGCCAACGTAACCCACCCAGCCATGCGCGCGACGGCATTCGCGATCAACATCTTCGTCATCCACGCTCTGGGCGATGTCCTATCCCCAGCGATTATTGGTTTGATCGCTGACCTGAGCAATTTACAGGTGGGTTTCCTGATGGTCGCGGGCTTTATCGCCATCAGCGGACTGTTATGGCTGGTCGGCGCCCGCTTCCTGGAACAGGATACTCAATGGGCAGTGGTGCGCCTCGAAAAACGCCTCAGCTCTACACAAAGTTAGCGCGTTTTCCCGACGGTTATCGCATCTCGGTCACGCGTCGCGTTGCTGACGCACGAGCAGGGAGCATCAGCCCGCCGCGGTGTGTGCCGCATGCATGCAAGAACGCTCGTTTTCGTACGCTGAGCGAAGCGCACCAGCAGGACGGGCGTCCCCCCGTTGTGAGCGAGCCCGCGATTGTGGGAATGCGTGATGTTTGCGGGGTCCGTTCGCTGTGCCGGCTCGCATCGTGTTGCGCGCTCGTTTTGCGATTCCCAACAGGCTGACGCGCGCCGCTCCCGCGGGTGGGTGCGAATGTTGCCACGTGAACGCTGTGTGCATGTACCATGTTTTGTTCTCCACGACGGGCACAAATAACTGAATTGCTTCGCAGGGACCAAGACTCGCTGGGCGATTGCAGTAAAAAAAGTGCCTAGACGAAATGCCTACGGCACATTTTCAGCAACAAATACATTTCGCCGCTGTGGCAAGCTTCATCGTGCAGCCCGTGCAGGATTTGCCCGCTGAGACTGTAACGGGCCTGCGTGGTGTCGGACGGTACAGCGAGGCGGTCTTGCGGGGTGCTGTCCAGCAGCTGGCAGAATCGGAGTAGTTGCTCGGCCAGCAGCCGATCCACGGTGTCGCGGCTGGGCCAATCGCTGGTCAGGCGGGGTGGCCGACACCGCATACCGAATTTCTCCGCCCAACCAGCGGGCAATTCGCTGCGACCAGTGAGTAGCTCTACGCCCAGCACATCCATCAACCACACGGCGTGCCCAGCATGCCACAAAATATGATTACTCGTGCCTTCGGGTGCCCAGGTGAGCCATTCGGTTTTCGCTGCGGCCAGGATGTCCCGTGTCCGCGTGCGCACTTGTCGCGCCAACTCCTTTAGCATCTCCCGCATACTCATACTGTGCCCTCCGCCAGGAACCAGTTCAAGTCCGGTGTGTAGGCGTTGCTGGTGGGCTGAGGAGCACTTCAG
>BEIM01000053.1 GCA_002898995.1 bacterium HR36 | reverse complement strand
ACCCACAAGCCACAGCACCTGTTGCGTTCCCAGCCACTGGAAAAAGAGCTTTTCATAATCGCTTCGTCCCAGGCCATTATTGCGTTCTTGTACCGAACTAAGCAAGCATTGTTCCGTGGTCATCAGCAGACCTGCACCGTTGCCATCTATAGCTCCACCTTCCAAAACTACAGGCTGGCCACCTTCCACCACTTCGACAGCCGGTGCACCGCTTATTTGGGCAATCGCGCGTCCCGCCGCATCATCCTCGCGCCAATCGGCATACTTAGCCCAGCCGTTAAATTGCCATTTTACCGCCCATTTCTTTCCGTCTCGATCTTTGACAAACAAAGGTGCGTAATCGCGGACCCAGGAACGATTGGTTGGAACCACGTGAAAATAAATATCGTGGCCGGGCACGTTAGCTCGTTGCAATACCTTAATCGCCTCTTGGCGATGGGTGTCACTTTGCACCAGGATATGCACCGGTTCGGAAGAGCGAAGCCACCGAACTATTTCGGCATAAATCCAGGGTATTGGCGAGAATTTACCTGGCCAGTCCTCCTCATTATGCGGCCAGGCAATCCAGGTTGCTGCGTGTGTCTCCCACTCGGCAGGCCAGCGATAGCCTAGATGCGACGGCGTCATGATAAGAGGTGGATTTAGGGCATATCCCCGATATATCGGCGGGTTAGCTCTTGATAGGCATCAGTGCGGCGATCGCGAAAGAAGGGCCAGTTCCGCCTGACGGTCTCTATCAGAGACTTATCTAGTGCCGCGAACACTATTTCTTCACGGTCATGACTAGCTTGGGCAAGAATGCGTCCGAACGGGTCGCAAACGAAGGAAGCACCCCAGAAATCTAAGCCCCCGTCTGCAGGCCCCTCATGTCCCACACGGTTGACCGCCGCTACGAAAATCCCATTTGTGATAGCGTGGGCGCGCTGCACCATTTCCCACGCTTTATGCTGGGCGTCGCCCCATGTAGATTTTTCGTGCGGGTGCCAACCTATTGCCGTTGGATAGACCAGAACTTCGGCACCTCGCAACGCGGTCAGCCGGGCCGCCTCGGGGAACCACTGATCCCAGCAAATGAGCACGCCTATCTTTCCGACTTGCGTGGGCCACGCCC
Source organism: bacterium HR36 (assembly GCA_002898995.1). GTDB lineage: Bacteria > Planctomycetota > Planctomycetia > Gemmatales > HRBIN36 > HRBIN36. The sequence continues at coordinate 11,373 of BEIM01000053.1, read as the reverse complement.
GAAAGCCCGAATCTCCTGGCGTGAAGTAATATTTCTCGTAATACAAAGGGTCGTGCGGAATATGCATCTTGCGGTAAACGCCTACTAGAGCTCCGTTGGCATCTATAATTGCCGCGCTATTGTGATATAGACCCGCAGCGCGCCGCTCGAATAGAGGCACCACTAAGACAACATTCGATTGCCTCGCCAGTTGCTGCATCCGCTCTATAGTGGGGCCAGGGATGGGCTCGGCCAAATCAAAATGTCGAACATCCTCCCATTGGCAAAAATAGCGAGTCTTGAACAACTCGGGCAACACGATAAGATGCGCTCCCCGCTTACTAGCTTCTGTTATCATCTTCTCCGCGCGAGCGAGATTCAGCGCCGGATCCTCTTCGCACTGCATTTGCACAAGCGCTATCCGGATAATATCAGGGGGCGATCTCATGGTATTGACCTTCGCAGCACAAAAAGCTGGTATTTTCGACGCTTTCATCATATAACAGTTCACTGGGTCGTCAAGTGAACTGGAGGAACGCACTATGAAACGCTCCTGGTTTTTAGTGGCGGTGCTGATGACGGGCTCGGGAATCTGGTCAGCCGATTGGCCACACTGGCTTGGCCCATCGCGCAATGGCTCGTCGCCGGAAACTGGGCTGATTAGCAAGTGGCCCGCGAACGGCCCGCCTCTCGTTTGGAAAGTCGAAGGCGGGGAAGGCTATTCCGCCGTGGCCGTGGCAAATGACCGAGCCTTTACTTTGGTACAACGCCAGGACCGCGAGTTGGTCCTGTGTCTCGACGCCAATACCGGCCGCACCCTTTGGACTTATGATATAGGGCCGGGCTTCCATAATGAGTATGGCAGCGGGCCGCGCAGCACTCCAGCTGTGGAGGGCGATAAAGTTTATATCACTTCCGTCAACGGCCCTGTCTTGTGTTTGGAAATGCATAGTGGCAAGTTAGTTTGGCAACGCGATCTCTTGCGAGATTTTGGCGGCAAGCGTATTACCTGGGGCATGTCCGCCTCGCCATTGATTGAGGAGGACTTAGTATTAGTTATTCCAGGCGCCCCTGGCGCCAGCGTCGCTGCTCTTAACAAGAAAGACGGTTCGGTTGTCTGGAAAACCGGCGACGACCAGGCCGCTTATGCTTCCCCTAATATCGCAATCATTGACAGTCGCAAATTAGCTTTATTTTTCACCGCCAGCGGACTCCACGCCGTAGATTTCCGCACCGGAAAATCTCTCTGGCGAATACCCTGGAAAACCGACTATGGTTGCAATATTTGTACGCCCCTGGTCATCGGCGATCTAGTCTTTCTTGCTTCGGGTGAACAGATGGGCTGCGCGGTTTACAGGTTAAGTGCCACGCGACCTCAACTAGTTTGGGAGAGTCGCGGCCCACGCAGCGTGCTTAAGACTTATTGGGCGAATGCGGTTCATCACAACGGCTACCTCTATGGCATTTCCGGGGAATTCAGCAGCGTGCTGAGTCTCAACTGCGTTGAGCTGAAAACAGGAAAACTCATTTGGTCGGTGTCACGGTTCGGCAAAGCGGCCCTTACCTTAGCCGACGGGCATTTGTTCATCGTTACCAAGACGGGGGACTTAGTACTTGCGGAGGCTACGCCCGTTGCCTACCGGGAGAAAGCGAGAATCAAGGGCTTCCTCGGCGATAATCGCACGGTGCCCACTATCGCCAACGGCAAATTGTACCTCCGCGACCGCAAAAATATATACTGCCTAAATCTGCGGACACACTAATCGTCTCTGGTGAATTTTCCGAGTTCGGTATACGCGGAATTGCCCACTGAATCACGGATGGAAACCGTGTTATCAGTCTTTAGCTATTTCTTCGAGTGCCTCGCGCGCCGCGCTTAGGGTCGCCTCGATCATTGCTTCATCATGCGCCACGGAAACAAATGCGGCTTCGAATTGACTGCAGGGTAGGTAAATCCCACGCTCTAACATTCCCCAGAAAAATCGGGCGAAACGTTTAGTATCACTGCGCAAAGCCGTTCGATAATCGCTGACCGGCTCCTCGTTGAAGAACAATGTCCACATGCTAGCGGCATGCTGCACCTGGCAAGCCAGCCCGGCGGCCCGGCAGAGCTCAGCTAATCCCTGGGCTAGGCGCTGCGTCAGTTTCTCCAAACGGTCATAAGGCGGGTATTTTTCTAATTCCGTCAAGGTAGCTAAGCCGCTAGCAACAGCAATGGGATTTCCCGAAAGTGTACCGGCTTGAAAAACGGGTCCGTCTGGCGCGATATGTTTCATAATTTCTGCGCGACCGCCATAAGCACCGACGGGCAGTCCGCCGCCTATAATCTTGCCCAGCACGATAAGATCGGGACCCTGCTTGGGCTGAATCCCCAACTTGCTTAGATATTCCTGAGCACCACTCCAGCCCAGGCGAAAGCCAGTCATAACCTCGTCGTATATCAGCAGTGCACCGTGCCGAGAGGTGAGCTCGCGGACAGCTTGAAGAAACTCTTTCGTCGGCAGAACCACCCCCATATTCCCAACCACAGGCTCCAGAATGACCGCTGCAATCGTTGAACCATAATGCGCGAATGCTTCTTCCAAAGCAGGCACATCATTATAGTGCAGGCATAAGGTATCGGCAGTACATCCTTGGGGAATGCCCGGACTATTGGGCATACCCAATGTCGTAGCACTCGAGCCCGCTTGGACTAATAAACTATCTACATGCCCGTGGTAGCATCCAGCAAACTTGATAATCTTATCCCGTCGCGTAAAACCACGGGCCAACCGGATGGCGCTCATCGCGGCTTCCGTTCCGGAATTAACTAGTCGGACCATCTCCACGCCAGGAACAGCACGGCAGATCAATTCCGCTAATTCGGTTTCGCGTTCGGTTGGGGCACCGAAGCTCGTGCCCTGACGGGCCGCTTCTTCGATGGCCGCGATAACTTTGGGATGCCCGTGTCCCAAAATCAAAGGCCCCCAGGAGCCGACATAATCTATATATCGGTTGCCGTCTATATCCCATATATAGGCCCCCTGACCCCGTTGCACGAAAATTGGCTCGCCGCTTACCGCCCGAAACGCGCGGGCAGGACTATTCACACCTCCAGGAATAACACGGCAGGCTCGCTGGTAAGCTGCGCGGCTCAATTCTTTGCTCTTTTCCGGCTTCATAGGTAAATCCCCTATCCGGTAGTCACGAGGGCAATGGGTGGAAAATTTCTAGATAAATCAGGGAGCGGATTTTGCGCTATAGCTCTGCAATTTCGCCTCTGCCAGCAACAGCCAGCCTTCCAAGTCGGGATTATGAGCGTAACGCTTCCACTCCTCGGGTGCTTGTTGGCCCTCTCGCAATGTCAAAATCAATTCCCATCGTTTTTTCGCATTATCCCAATCCCCCGCTTGTTCGCACTCCAGAGCCTGCAGTGCTGTTTCGATTACAGGGTGGGAATGAATTTCGCGCGGCGTGCGCCGTTTTAGCCAGTCGAGCGCAAATTGATGGGTATCGAGACGCAACCGAATACGCTCTACTTGATTTCTTGCCTCCGCCTGATCGCTGTGCGAGCCATAACGCTGGAAAAAATACCTAATTTTATCGCGGGCTTCGTTCCAGGTCTTAGGCTCTTGCACATGAGCGAGTTTAGTGATCTCCTCTATCAACCACGGGACTTCCAGCTTAGCCAGGCTGGAACGTGCTTGTTCGGCGAATTCCAGGCTGTCGAACTCCGCTGCCCAAATACGCTCAGAATCTTTACGAAATTGCGAGCTGCGCAAGGACTCGCCGGCGGCTGCGCGTTGCACGGCCTCCCAGTTTTCCTTACCTTCAAGAAAAGCATTAATGCGGTTGAGGATCGTGGCAGCTTCTATACGTCGGAGATAGCCCCTTGCTCTTTCGGCGCGCTCCCCTTGATTAGTCGCCACCACGCGCTCCAATTTGCGAATGGCGTCGTACCAGATGCTATTGGCCTCGCTCATTTGGCCCGACTTATAGGCGTTCTCCCCTTGCTCATAAAGCGCGATCGCCTCCCGCAACGGCCTATCCGGGTCAGGCCACATCACATATACTAGCACACCTACGATGAAGATCAGAATCGCAGAAAGGCCTAGTGCGGTGTAAAGCCGCTCTTTCTTCTTCTTGGACCAACGGCGTCTGCCGGTCTTATGAGCGCGAGTAGTGAAAGTGGCGTCCGTGACGGTTAGGCTTTCTTCGGTGCTCTGCGACCTGATCGGCGAGGCCTCCTTTACGGCGGAGCTTTTGCCTTCTTTATATCGGGTCAGAATCTGGTCTAGGAGTCGGCCCACGGTGCGGGCATCGCGGGGCCGATGCTCCCGTTTTTTCTCCAGCAGCTGATCCACCAAACTATCTAATTCCGGAGGCACGTCGGGCACGAAGGTACTAATTCTCGGCGGCTTGGCTTTCAGATGTTTCATGAGCATTTGCACGGGACTGTCCGCTTCAAACGGTCGCCTGCCGGTGATTAACTCGAAAAGCATGACGCCCAGCGAATATAAGTCCGTTTGGTGGTCTATATCAGCATCGCCCCGACATTGTTCTGGGGACATGTAAGCGGCGGTGCCTACGGTATAATTAGCGGAAGTTAAGGCGGTGCGATCTAAGTCTTTGGCGATGCCAAAATCCGTTAATTTCGCGATTCCCTCCCTTGTTATCATGACGTTGCTGGGCTTAAGATCGCGATGCAGGATACCCGCATCATGCACGTGTTGCAGAGCCGCACACACTTGAGTACCTATTTCGATTGCTTCCTGCCAGCTCAACCGGCCGCGCCTCTCCAAAACTTTGTCGAGGCTTTCTCCTTCGATAAACTCCATGGCGTAAAAAGGCTTGTTGCGGTATCGGCCGGAGGCCACCAGGCGAACGATATTGGGATGGCGTAGCTGCTTGAGCACATCGGCTTCCCGTTCAAAGCGCGCTTGCGCCTTGGGATTCGACGTTAGGCCGGCGAGCATGACCTTGATCGCCACTTTCTCGCCAGTCTGCGTGTGCCGGGCCAGAAACACTGTTCCCATGGCGCCGCTGCCTAACTCTTTTTCTACCGCCAATGGCCCGATTCGCTCTCCCGCTTGCATAGCCCGTACCTCTCTCCTGATCAGTCTGCGCTATCCCATGGGCCCTCGCTATTCCGCATGTCCCAAATCGTCGCGGGTTGTCCCTGCCAGTTTCTTCCCGAGCCGCCGGCTCGTGTCCGAAGCGTTTTTCGAGCTTTGGCGAATTCGCGGATGCTTCGTTTGACACAGTCCCTTCCGCATTGTATGAATTTCGCAGACGTACCGAACGCGCCGAGAAGTAGGACTATCTCCATTTTATCAAGGAGATAAGATTTATCGAGGGGAAGAACCTGCATCGAAAGCCCAGCTCTCCGCGGCTTTCCCGTCCAAGCCTGGGAGATGCTCATGCGCCGCCGAAAGAATCCTGCTCCACGCAAATCCAGTCCGGTAGGCTTGCGAGTCGAGTTTTTGGAACCTCGTTATACTCCCACCAGTAATTATCCACCGATTCTCCCAGCAAGCCCAAGTTCTGTAGCGGCAGATAGCGTGCTTGTTTCTACGTATTCCCGGCAGCCTCTGGCGATTTCCCCCTCCATGGCGAAGCTCGTCACCCATATTTCTGCTGTCAGCCCGGGCACTTATCAAGTCTGGCTGGCACCCAATATAAATCCAGCTGATGCCGTACGCATAATCAGCCAGTGGCCAGGAGTAGCCTACGTTGAGCCTAACTATCGCCTGCATCTCGCTCTTCAACCTAATGATCCCTATTTTCAATCGCAATGGGCCCTGGCTAATGCCACGCACCCTGGCGCGGATATCCGTGCCCTTGCCGCCTGGGACACGAATACTAACGCTGCTGGTGTCGTCGTCGCCGTTATAGATACGGGAATAGATTACACGCATCCCGATCTGACGGCGAATATGTGGCGGAACGCAGGCGAAATTCCTAACAATGGCACAGATGACGATGGTAACGGTTATATAGACGATGTGTTTGGCTATGATTTCGCTAATAATGACGCCGACCCGCGAGATGACCACGGGCACGGGACACATGTAGCCGGCATTATCGGTGCGGTGGGCAATAATGCCACGGGGATAGCAGGTGTGGCCTGGAACGTTCCTTTGATGGCAGTCAAGTTTTTAGATAGCAACGGCACAGGAACCGTAGCCGATGCGGTGAAAGCTATAGATTATGCCATAAGTATGGGAGCACGCATCATTAATGCCAGTTGGGGAGGAGCGGGCTACAGCGCCATCCTGGCCCAGGCCATCCGCAGAGCGGAAAACGCTGGCGTCCTGTTTATCGCGGCAGCTGGAAACAACGCTACTAATAATGATCTAGTCCCCAATTATCCCGCCAGTTATCCGAACACGAACATTATCTCCGTAGCCGCAACCGATCGAAACGACAATCTCGCCGGTTTTTCTAATTTCGGGCCGAATACGGTTCACCTAGCGGCTCCAGGCGTCTCTATTCTTAGCACACTGCCAAACGGACAATATGCATTCTGGAGCGGCACCTCAATGGCCACTCCACACGTCAGTGGGGCCGCTGCGCTTCTTTGGGCTTCCCATCCGAATTGGAGCTATCGTCAAATCAAAGATAGGATCCTGCAAACAGTAGACATGCTTCCCGCTCTTAATAACAAAATCCTAACAGGTGGCCGATTAAACCTAGCCCGCGCACTGCAGCCACTGGACAATCAAGATAGGTCTGGACCTCGCGTGCTGCGCCTTAACTGGTTGCAGAGCGGTAACGAGTTGCTGGGCTTCCGTGTCACTTTCAACGAAACAATTGCCGGTCTTTCTTCGGACGCTGTTCGCGTCACCGACCCCGACGGCCGGCGTATAGGAATTCTTTCGATTCGCCGCCTCAGTAACGCACTTCCAGGCAGCTCCTTCGAAGTCATTATTCGCCGACAAATTGTTGCCGGAACATATACTGTGGAGATTGGCCCGAACGTGACGGATTTAGCTGGCAACTGGATGGACCAAGACGGTGATGGTGTGCCAGGCCAGATTCCCCAGGACCGGTACGTGGAACGCTTCACTCTGCAACGCACGTATACGTATCGCACTAGTATTGTCAATGCTCCCATCCGCGATTTTTCGATTACCAGGGTGCCCCTTACTATCCGCACTCCCATTTTGATTAGTCGAATCAACGTTCAAGTTAACATTCTGCATAGCTGGACTAGTGACTTAGTAGTAAGCCTGATTGCGCCGTGGGGCCAGGAAATTGTGTTGGCCAATCGCCGGGGTGGCGCTGGCAAAAATTTCTACAATACTATATTCTCGGATGATGCGCCGGCACCGGTCAGCGCCGGCGTCGCACCATTCCGCGGAACTTATCGCCCGGAACAAGATCTTTCTGCTTTACAGGGGCAAAACGCAGCAGGGCAATGGATCCTTCAGGTACGCGATGTGGCGGCCGCCGATACCGGAAAAGTAGTGCAGTGGGCGATTTATATTGCTGGTCAACCGCTAGCTAATGCTTCCGGGCGCTCTAACCGACTGCATGTTCGGTTCCAGAGTATTTTCAACATGTCTTTGCTTGCCGATAGCCACCAATGGGGTTCTCCAGCCAGGCAAGGATTATCCCCTCCCGACTACCTACCAACACCAACCGCACAGTCCCCTACTACTCAACCCCAACGTTCTGCAAATGCGATTCCAAGCTCTGCTCCCCTGGAATTGCCGAATAATGCTTTGGTGCTGCTCGACACCTCAGCAAGTTCCAGCTTGTTAAGCATCGAAATGCTACTGGCGGAAAGAGTACTTCTCCTTAGCGATACTGATTTAGCCCAGTATCATTTCCTCAAGTCGCAGGGACGCAACGCCGACCATGATTAGGCAGCTAATCATTTAGAATAGCATGAAGCACGAGCCTTATGAACTATTAGGCTGAAGATCAAAAAGCTCAAATAGTTCTTCCAGGGTAAGCGTAACGTCTAGGCCCGGCCGTTGCCCCTCGATCACTTGATGAAACAAAGAGCGCTTTCGTTCCAAAATTTCCTGGATTCGGCTCTCGATGGTGTCTCGCATGATATAGCGAGTTATGATGACGGGATGCCTTTGCCCGAGCCGGTGGGCGCGGTTAATTGCCTGCTCTTCAATAGCGGGATTCCACCACCGATCAAAAAGGAACACATAATTAGCACATTGTAAGTTGAGACCAACCCCACCACTACCGTACGTCATGAGAATCAATGGATATTCGGCGTGCTCTCGGAATTGGTAGAGACTGGAGAGGCGTTGCGCCAGTGTCATTTTTCCGTGAAACAAGACAGGACGCAACCCACGCAATCTTTCGGCGATTAAGTATAAGGTCTCCACCCATTGCGAGAATACAATGGCCTTTCTGCCGTGGGCAATCACCTCCTCGATATCCGATTCAAGTTGCTCTAACTTAGCACTTTCCCCGCTTTTCGGATCGCTATTACATATCTGTTTGAGCCGCTGGATCAGCCCTAACATGTGTTTAACGGTAACTTGCTGTCCTAGTTGCCTTAGCCACACTATCCCCTCTCGTTCAGCTACATGGTAACTGAGGGCTTGTTGCGGACTAAGGTCTAAATAAATATCCCGATAGATTTTGCCGGGGAGGTCTGGGGCAACCTGGTCTTTAGTGCGTCGCAATAGATAATCCTGAATCATCGCCTTCATATCACTCAAAGGCATACTGAATTTTAGTAAACCGGGCTTTACGAAGCGGAAAATACTTTCGAGATCGTCCAAACAGTTTTCGATAGGCGTGCCGGTCAACGCCCAACTGCGTTACCGATTGAGAGCACAGAGGGCCTGGCAAGTATGCGATTCCGGGTTTTTCAGCCGCTGAGCTTCATCTGCTATAACTATATCGAAACGAGTGTCTTGTTCCAACAAAAAGTTCAGGTCGCGGGTGACCGTTTCGTAATTCGTTAGCTTGATAGGTACTGCACTGCTCCATAGTTGGTGTCTTACCGCAGCATCTCCAGAAATCAGCTCAAAGGGGATTTCGGGAGCCCAGAATTGGAGTTCTTTGGCCCAATTACTAACCAGGGGCTTGGGACACACAATCAAGGCGTGGTTCACTTCACCGAGGTGGAAGAGCAGGCGTAAAGCAAGTATAGTCTGAATTGTTTTTCCGAGTCCCATTTCATCTGCGAGAAGAGCTGCGCGGCGCGGCAGCAAGAACGCGATCCCTTGCCACTGATAGGGATATGGCTTAGCAGGCAGAGGCAAACGCCGCTGCCGGAATATTGCGGGCACGGGGGGCTGTAACAGCAACAATAACCGATCCTGCGGGCGAAGCACCTCTCTCGGAAGCGAAGGGCGAACTATCGGCGGGCTAATACTATCTAGATCTCGGAGCGACTGCTGCCCGCCGGGAGGACTATTTTTAGGATTAACCGCTGCAAGAATAGACGGTTCCGACAGAGGAAAATGATAAGAACGTATCGTAACATGTAGAGGCAGGAGGCGTACCGGCCGGGCGCGACAAGGCGACTGAGCCAGGAACCCTTGTGAAACGGGCATAGTTTCATCGAAGGCAATGGGGCAACAAATAGATTCAGCAGCCAGCCTGAGAGGGAAAGATACGGTGGAAACGCCCTCACCTTCATCCTGAGAGGCGGGCGATTGCGTATATCCCAAAATGGAATCGGTGGTGCTTATAGGCCCCATTACTCTTGGCATCAGATCAGGCAGCACGCGAGATCACCCCGAGCCGACGCGATTCTCGAATTGCCTCGCGAATGCGATCGAACGGCTCTAGCAAATCCAAGTTTTCTACTTGCTGCAGGGTGTTCGATACTCTACCCATATATTCGGGGTTGGATTGGCCGGTATATATACGACAAGTAGATCTTTCGACTACGAGCGTGAAATTGGACTTACGCCCAGTTTCTAATTCAGCACTGACATACACGGTTGGAGAATCGGTGTAGGTGGCACAATGCAGACCTTCGGGAAAATCGGTAATCAACAGGTTGAGAGGAGCCTCGACTTTCTCTAACAGCGCTCGACCAATAATGTCACAGAAAAGATATATAGGCAAGGTAGGGCCATAAAGGATCTGCTGCAATTTCGTAGGCTGGACGGGTTGCGTAACGTGGAATTCCAGGGGTCTGCCCCAATGATTGGTAACCAGGAGAGCACCGATAGCTGCTGCACCTTCGAGCTGTACGGTGAGGAAGCCTAAGCGTGGCGTGGTTTCCAATGTCCTGCCTCCTTTTCCAAGCTGGTTGCTTAAGAGATTTCGGGCACATCAAGGGCTAACTTGAAAAGAGGAAACCGAATCATCAGTGGGTCGGATTATGCGGGGTTTGCCGACAATGGCGACAATTGACACTATAACGGCTGTGCCGAGCACGAGAAGCGCACCGAGGGTAAGGAACAAGGAATTTGCAGGTGGGAAAACGTCTAAACTTTCGGGAGGCGAAATCCGCGAGGCCACGGGCTGCGCTATACCATCCTGGCCAATCGAGCCAGGCCAGACCTACGCGAGCCAGGGAAAGCCAGCTATACTAATGGGGCCGATAGGAGCGCCTCTATGGATTTCTATATGCTGGAATTACAAGTTACTGATCTCGGCAAATCGGTGGCCTGGTATCAACATTTTGGTTACCGTGTGGAATGTCTCAAGAGTGAAGAAGGGTTTGCTTTGCTGCGGAGCGGAACTTCGCGACTGGCGTTGAAGCAACTTTCCGTGGAGAATACCCAGATTTCAAGCGCCTCATCGCGAGGTATCCGTCTGCACTTCGAAGTGGCGGCACTTGAAGCGGAAATTAAACGGCTAAGGTCGTTGGGTTTAGAACCCGCAAAGCCAATGAAGATAAGTCCCGAGGGCTACCGGCACGTAGTCTATCATGGCCCGGACGGCGTGGAAATCGGTTTGTTTGAATGGATATCGCAAACAAAAAATTAGGACCGACGTAATCGAGGATTGGCGCAGAATCACTCAACCAGACCAATCGTCCGCGTGCGAGCCACGTTGGTTTCAATCCAGTCTATAATGACCTGGCCGTTGCCAGCGATGGCAGCCTGCGAGGCGACTACTTGTGTGGCCAGAATGTCGCCCGTCGCGTTACCGACGAATTGCGTTGTACCATTAGCCAAATAATAAGCGCCCTGGATTTTTGTCTTGCCGTTACCGCTCACTGTGATAGTATTAGTAGCATCGCGCCGTTGGTAGAAGGCAATCCCTTGATACGTGCCCGAAACTGGAGCGGTGATATGGACTTTGCCCAGGCCTGCGATGTCAATGTTATCCGCGGCAGAGCGCGGGTCATTATAAATGAGCACGTTCAGGCCAACAAAATCACCCTTCCCCGTTACTTTCAAGCCCCCTCCTTGCAAATAATAGATTCCAGGCATCAAGGTCACATTGACATCGCCACTAATACTGATGCCGCCT
>BEIM01000052.1 GCA_002898995.1 bacterium HR36 | reverse complement strand
ACGTTAGCGGTGCGCACCCTGGCTGCGGCGTTGCGCCTGCCCTTCAGCCGCATCCAATTCACCCCCGATTTACTTCCCGCAGACATCCTCGGAACGCAAGTCTATCAGCCGCGGACCGGCGATTTTACTATCCGCAAGGGGCCGATTTTCGCTTCGATCGTCCTGGCCGATGAAATCAATCGTGCCCCGGCTAAGGTGCAAAGTGCCTTGCTCCAGGCGATGCAGGAGCGGCAAGTGACGATCGGGGAGCAAACCTTTGCGTTGCCTCGCCCCTTTTTCGTCCTGGCCACGCAAAACCCCATCGAACATGAAGGCACCTATCCGCTGCCCGAGGCGCAAACCGACCGCTTCCTGCTCAAACTGCTGCTGCACTATCCCAGTCGCGAGGAGGAGCTACAAATCCTGGAACGCATGGCGCACATCGAGCCACCGCTCAGCGTCCAACCCGTCCTCGACGCGGAGCAGGTGAGCCATTTGCAACGCTGTGTCGAAGAGGTTTACCTGGACCGCCGGCTGAAACAATACATCGTCGACCTGGTGCAAGCAACTCGGCAGCCCGAACATTACGGGTTGGCGCTCAAGCCACTTATTCAGTATGGGGCAAGTCCGCGAGCGACCATCGGCCTAGCCCTGACGGCGAAAGCCAAAGCACTGTTAGCCGGCCGCGATTACGTCCTGCCTGCAGACATTCACGCCGTCGCCCCCCTGGTCTTGCGACACCGCCTCCTACTCAGCTACGAAGCCGAAGCCCAGGATTGGAACGCCGATCGTCTCATCGAGCATCTGCTCCAGCACCTGCCGCTGCCCTGAGCAATACGCAAATGCTCTTTTTCCGCGACAGCAGATGTGGTATAGTTGGGGAGGCCCGCACGGTACAAGTGGCTAGTCCGCACAAGAATCTGGTGCCCCCGCACTCGGATAGCCGGGACTCCCAACGCAATTCGTGGCCAGGGGAGGCTGGGTAATGGCAAGGCTACGGGAAGAAGCGCTGACACAAATGAGCCGACCATCGGTCAGCGAGCCAGGCCAAGCCGGCCGGTGGTTACAGGTGCTCGGCTTGCTGGTGTGGGGCGTTGCCTGGCTGGCGCTGGGCCCAGCCTGGATGGTTCACGCGCAATCAGCCAATTCGACCAATTCGGGTCCAGTAGATTGGCAGCAATGGCTGGACCGCTTGCTGCAATTCTGGCAACGCGAAGCCCAACGCACGGTCAAACTCCATGCCCAGTTCGAAGCCACGCGCAAGTTCCATAATTTTGGCGGGGTTGTCAAAGCCTACCAAGGGCAGGGCAAATTCATGCGGCTGCCCGACGGCACCTACGGCTTCCTCATCGAATTGCACGAAAAAGGCCAGGCTGACCGCTATGAACGCTATTTGTGTACCGGCACGCATTTTTACATGTTCCGCCCCGAAGAGAAAACCATCTATTTCCACACGCTGCCGCCCCGCAAACCCGGCGAAGTCCCCGATCAGGGCCCGATGTCGTTTCTGTTTGGCATCAGTGCCGAGGAAGCGAAGAAACGCTACCAGATGGCCATTTCGCGACAGGATGAGTGGTACACGTACGTCGAGATTCGCCCGCATTTTCCGAAGGATCAGGTGGACTTCGTGTATGCCCGGCTGGCGGTGCTCAACAAGCCGACTAGCGTCATCCCGCAATACTATCCCCGGCAGATTTACTGGGTCGAACCACAAAAGGTGGAGGTGACCTGGGACATCGTACGGTTGATGCAAAACGAAGCGGCTACTCAGGTAGATCGCCGAGACTTCGCGGCGCCGCCACTGCCCGCCGGCTGGCAACTCAAACCGATCCAGCAACCTAACTCCGAGCCGCCTTCCGTCGTTCGACCCCAGCAGTAGCCAAACCCGCCACCCGCCATATAATATTTTCCCCGTTCCATCGGGCGGTAGCGCGATCTGGGTTTTCCATTATTCGACCGTCGCGCTGCTAACTGGCGCTAGCCGATCCCGAAGACAGCGAGGAAACCACCAATGTCCCTGGATAAGAGTCTGCGGCGTAAAGGCCGTATCGTGCGGGCACGCAATGTGCTCACCCGCGCTGAACGCATCAAGCAGCTGATGCAGGAAGAACGCTGGCGCGAGGGCATGAGTCCATTCGGTTTGCCCAAGATTCGCGTCATCAAGCTGAAGAAATCTAAACGCTCAGCCAAGGAAGAAAAAGCCGCTGCTGCCGCTGGCGGTGCTGCTGGGGCTGCTGCCTCTCCCACACAGGAAAAGAAGTAATACGATTTTCATGACACGGAAGCGGAGAGCACAAAGGTTGGCACACGCCGCAAGTGTCTCGGGAAACAATTGTTCCGGCTTAGTCTCTCGCAGCGCCGTGCTACCGAATCCGTCGTTTGCAAGCGCTTTTGGAGGGTGGGTGCGCAGTTTCGGCATCTATGTCGCGGTTGACACAGGAGCGGCAGGCGTCGGCCCATCATAGCTTGCCGCAGCAAACTTCCGGAAAGCCTATGGTGGTTTCTCTCTGTGGTTTCTCTCTGCGTCCTCGGGAGTGAACTAGTTCTTGGCGATGGTGCAGGCGTCCGTGACGGATTTCACTAGCAAGGCGTCCTGTTCCGGGAAGACACTGCGCAGGTCAAGCAAAACGCAACCGTCCTGAATACGGGGAACGAGCGGTGGTTCGCTAGTTCGTAGGCGCTGGGCGAGCTCGGCGTCCGTACACGCCTGAGGCTTTACGGCGATGACAATGGTGGGCAAGGTTTGCTCCGGGAGGGAACCGCCCCCGACCGCCACGCGATCTTCGCGTACCTGGACCTGGCGGAGCAGGGGTAGGCTGCGCAACTTGGCCGCGATCCGCCGTGCCCGCCGCCGCAGTTGCTCCAGGGATTGGCTGAGCAAGCGCAGAATGGGTACTTCATGCAGCGCCTGGGCCGGGTCGAGATACAACCGCAAGGTGGCTTCCAGGGCTGCCAGGGTCATCTTGTCGAGGCGGAAGGCCCGCATCAGCGGATCTTTTTCAATGCGCTGGATGAGTTCGCGTCGGCCGGCGATAAGCCCGGCCTGCGGACCACCCAGCAACTTGTCGCCACTGAACAAGACCAGGTCCGCACCTAAACGCAAACTCTCCGCAGGCGATGGCTCACCCCGAAAACCCCAGCGCGAGTAATCCGCCAATGCCCCACTGCCAATATCATCCACCAACCACAGCTCGCGCTCGTGTGCCAGTTTCACGAGGTCTTCGAGGCTCGGTTGGCTGGTATGCCCGCGCATCACGAAATTGCTGCGATGCACGCGGAGGATCAGCGCCGTGGCCGGCGTGATCGCCTGGGCGTAGTCGCTGAGGCGGGTGATATTGGTGGTGCCCACTTCCCGCAAAACGGCACCGCTGGCCTGCATGATTTCGGGTAAGCGGAAACTACCGCCAATTTCCACCAATTCGCCCCGCGACACAATCACCTCGCGGCCCTGGGCCAGCGCCCGCAGCACCAACACAGTAGCGGCGGCATTGTTGTTCACCGCCGTGGCCGATTCCGCCGGTAACAATCGGGTCAACCAGCGGCGGACGACATCCTGCCGACTCGACCGCTCACCACTCTCCAGATCCATTTCCAGATTCACGTATCCCCGTGCTGCCTGGCACACGGCCTGCACCGCACTTTCCGCCAATGGTGCCCGGCCCAGATTCGTATGCAACAGAATGCCGGTGGCGTTGATAACGGGCCGCAACCAGGGTCGGTCCGCTTGCTGCAAGCGCTGGCGAATCCGCTGCGGTAACCTCTGCCGCTCCGCATCCCAGTCGGGCGTTTCTCCGCGGCGAATCCGTTGGCGCAGTTCGGCAATTTCCTGGCGCACCACTTCGGTCACCAGCTCGGCAGCGTGGGCATTCAACAGCGTTTGCACCTCCGGCCAATTCAGCACTTCATGCACCGCCGGCAATTGGCGATAAGGATTGGCCGCCATTTTCCGCTCTCGCTTGTATAGGGAGCGGCGAGTATCACCCTGCCGTGTGTGGAGCGCTGGGCAATAGCCCGCCAGGATTCCGATGCTCGCAATTCTGCATGCAGCGGTGGGCTTCAGTCCGCCGGGATTGCGATGCCCTCCGTTCTGGGCGGAGGATCAGCCACCTGCCCACCGTGCCCCGATTCCGCCAGGAAACGGAGATCGCCTTCGCGGCGGGTGAAGCCCTGACGGTCGAGGTACTCACACAAGGGCACAGCATACTTGCGGGTAGTCTGAAGGAGATCGCGGATTTCAGAAACTGTCAGGCCGCGACCGCCCTGGAGTTGTTCGCGGAGCAAGTGCCGCATGGCCTGTTCATGTTCAGCATGGAGATAGAGCTCGCCGTCAATGTGCACCAGTTCCCCCTCGGCGACACACACCTCGAACAAATCCTTTAGGGCTGTGGCCTGGCCACCTGCTTCTTGGGCAAAATCGCTCAATTCTGGGGGCTGGAACCGTGCGGCGCGGTAGGCGTGCACGATCCGCTCTTTGAGTTTGCGCTGGGCCGCAGAAAGTTTCGGCTTGAAATCCGCGCGTGCGATCCGCCGTTGGTCGCCGACCACTTGCCCCCGCGCCAACAGAGTTTCGGTAACCGCATGCACCAGCGTTTCGTCGCCGACGTAACTCAATTGCGCTTCGACCTTGCTGCGATCGTGGGAAGCGACTAGCGGATATTCCGCATGCAGTTGACCGAGGAGGGCCAGGAGTTTCCCCGCCAGTTGTTCGAAGACCTCGGCATGTAGAGACACCGTCTTGCCAGCGCCGAGCGGGAGGCTGAGGAGTCGGCCGGTGGCGTGTAAGCGGGAAATGGTCGGCTCGAGCTCATCGAGGGTCAATCCCGCTCCTTGCACCAATTCTGCCGAGCGCAAACCCTGCCAGCCCGCGAACCAGGCGACTACTTCCGCCCGGGCTTCCGCATCCCCGCGCCAGAGCGTTTCCAGACGTTCGAGAGTATCGAGTCGGCCCCGGCGTAGTTTTTGCGCCAGCGGTTGCAGCACTTGGCCGCCGCCCAGCGTGCTGGCGGCCGATGGATCCCGAATCACAAAAGGCTGACCCCACCGTGCCACCACCGGCTCGCGCAAAAACAGTTGTGCCAACGCCCAGCGTCCGGCCTCAAGACGGTCGCAATCCAGCAAGGCTACACTTCCCAGGATTTCGGCCGTGCCCAGGTGAAACCGTACCTCGGCGCGATGCTTGATGGGATGGCGGATGTCGGGCAGAGTATGCAGCCTGACCGTCAAGACCCGACTGGGACGCAAATAACCTGGCGTGGCTAATTCCTGTCCGCGTGCGATCTGCTCATGCTTGACGCCGGCAAGATTTATGGCCGCACGCATCCCGCGATGCACTTCGTCCACAGGACGGTCGTGATTATGCAGGCCACGCACCCGCAACCTTTCCCCACGCGGCAACCATTCCACCTCCTCCCCCACGCGCAATCGCCCTGATGTAACCGAGCCGGTTACCACTGTGCCGTAGCCCGCCACCGCAAACGAACGGTCAATGGCCATGCGAAATATGTCCTGGACCCGGCGCTCCTCCACCCGACCGCACACCTGGTGCAACGCCTGCTTTAACTCGTCCAAACCTTCGCCAGTCCGAGCCGAGGTGAACACCACGGGGGCGTTTTCCAGAAAGGTACCGCGCACCAGTTCTTGCACCTCCAGGGCTACCACCTCGCGCGTGGTCGCGTCCACCAGATCGGCCTTGCTTATGGCAATCACCCCATGCCGCAGCCCCAGCAGTTGTAGGATTTCCAGGTGCTCGCGCGTCTGCGGCATGACCGAATCATCTGCAGCCACCACCAGCAATGCCAGGTCAATGCCCGTCGCCCCGGCCAGCATGTTCTTGATGAACCGTTCATGCCCCGGCACATCCACAATCCCCAAGCGATATTCGCCCAGTTCCAGGTGCGCGAAACCGATGTCAATGGTGATGCCGCGCGCTTTCTCCTCGGGCAAGCGGTCGCAATCAATCCCCGTCAACGCTTTGATGAGCGAAGTCTTGCCGTGGTCAATGTGCCCTGCTGTTCCGAGAATCAATTCGCGAGGCATAGCAAACCGCCCGATAATTTCTCAGGAGCGGCGGGCGTTAGCCCGCCGTGCGCTGAGCCCCGTTCATTCTAAACATTTCCCGCTGCCAGAGGCATCCCTAACCCCGATCCGGGCTTTCCGCCACCATGCCAGATTGTGCTATATCAAAGCTAACCGCCAGGGCAGTAGAGATGAACGCCCCGGCGGATGCCGGCACCCCGGCAAACGATACGTTTCGTCCCGTGCGCCAACACGATGATGATCACGCCACGCATCTGCTACGGAGAAACCGCAATCACGCGGATGACTGCCGGCATTGCCCCAGCGAACGCCGTCGCATGTGTAGTTTCGCGCTCACGGCGGGCTAACGCGCACCGCTTCATCGTCGGGGGCCGGCTGACTAGACTAACTACTGCCGGTCGCGGTGCTAATAACAGGGTGGTGTGGGGCTAGAATTGTGAGCGGTTGGCTCTGCGCCACGGCGCGCTCACACTCACTGCTCAGCCCAGACCCAGGCTGCCTCCCCGAGCCAGCCACGGTGGGCTAACGCCCGCCGCATGCCGGGGCGCCACGATGGGCTAACGCCTCCTGGTCCAGTGACCACTCGTGCGGAAAGCCAAGATATGACACGCATCTTTTGTGTGCTGGCCAGCGCAACTGCACTGGCTCTACTGAGCACCTTCGGACTGGGGTTGATGCAATTAGGCCAGCCGCCGCCCGTGCGCCTGAGTGTCTCGCTCAGCAGTCACATCATCAGCGGGCTGGTTACTGGCATCGCTGTGCTGCTGGTGCATTGCCTGGTGTTCACGTATTTCCTGGGCACAGGTCGCTGGATCCGAGAAGTGGCCGAGGCTTACGCGCTGGCTGAGGAGGAAAGCCTGCGCCCGGCCCGACAGCTCAAGCGGCAGGCGTATCCATCGCTGATGCTGGCGATGCTGGTCACGATTGCCGCCATTGGCAGCGGTGCCGCCACTCACACCGACCCCGCTTCCTTCATCGGGCTGACCCATCCGATTTTCGCCGTGCTCACGCTGCTGGCCAACGGCTGGGCGTTTTACCGTCAATGGCACGCCATTCGCCAGAATCAAGTGCTGCTGGAACGTATCTTCGCGGCAGTGCGGGCGCGCCAGGCCAATGCCCAAGTCGTTACCCACGCTTCTTAGTCGGCTTGGGTTTTTTACCAGAGAAACATTCTGGTTTTCCTGTTCCGAAATTGTCTTGACAGGCGATTCCTGAATCGTTATACTCCAGATTTGAATACCACCTTTCTAAGGCATGAAAGGGTGGTGCTCTGATTTCTTAAGCAACTCTCTTGAGCAACTCTGTCATGCGAAAGGAGGGTCTCCATGTCCACAACACCAGGCCTGCGCCGTAGGGCGTTCACGTTGATCGAGCTGTTAGTGGTCATTGCCATCATCGGGCTGCTTATGGCTTTACTTTTGCCCGCGATTCAGCGTGTGCGTGAGGCGTCTAACCGTATGCGCTGCGGCAACAATTTGTCACAAATTGCCATCGCGTTTCACAACCATCACAACGATTACGGTTACTTCCCCACCGGTGGAGCTTCCATCAACAACGACCCAGCTACTACAGCCAATTTCACCCTGTCGCGAATCATGATCGGTGGTCAACCGGCAACCGGGCCAGACCAAACCTGGGGCTGGGCTTATCAGATTCTGCCTTATATGGAGCAAGACAGCCTTTGGCGGAATCCGAACGATAATCTGATCCGCCAGACACCGATCCCTGCGTACTTTTGCCCGTCGCGACGCCAGCCGAGGGTGGATGTAAACGGTATTGCTCAGATAGACTACGCGGGTTGCGGTGGGGCTTTTGAAGGGCAAACTGGGTTGTTTGCGCCGGGTTGGGGTGCAGTCGTCATTCGCCACGCCAGCGGTGCCATTGTCACACGCACGCCCAGCGAAGCGCCTCCTTTTGTTCGTGTGGCCAGCCTGGATGGGGGCTTTCCCGATGGCACCTCCAACACCTTCCTGGCGGGCGAGAAATACATCCGTAAGCGACAATATAACCGTGGTCCCCATGAGGATCGGGACAGCTTCGCTGCCGGTTTCGTCTGCGACACAGTGCGCTGGGCGCGCGCTCCGAATCAGAATCTCCCCCAACCATTGCCCGACGATACCACTGACGCTCCCCGCCGGTTCGGCAGCGCTCACGTGGCTCGTGTCAATTTCGTTTTCGTTGACCGCTCGGTACGTTCCCTGAGCTATCGTATTGACCAGACCATTTTCTACTTGCTGGCGGTCAAGGAGGATGGGCTGCCCATCAATCTGGCCTCGATCCAGTGAACTGGACTGCCAACACTGGGAATAGCGCCGAACTCAGTGGCCGGGTTGAATGTTTTGCCATTGCCAAGCCAACATCGCACCGAGAATGGCGTTGATTACAGTCAAAATCAGGCCAATGGTGGACAGGACGATCCCGGCGACGGCCATACCTCGCCCTTCAGCGTGCCTGACGTACACACAGCCCAGTATTAGGCCGATGAGATTGACCGGGAAACCTAATATAGGCAGGCACCACGCCACCATTCCGATAATTCCCAACACCAGAGCCGCTACGCTCCCTCCGACTCCTCCGGTGGGTCTTTTCTCGCCGACGAGGACCTGGGCCTGGGCGGGTTGCGCCACCATGACTGACCCGCAATGACCGCAACGCACCGATTGATGGAGCAAGTGGTCGGGGATTACCAGCGTACTGCCGCAATTCCGACATGCGATAGTAACAGGCATCTCGTTTCTCCTCATGCGTGGACTTGTGTAGTATAGCACCAGCAAGTGGAGAATCAATTTACTGACCTATTTGTCTCTTGCAACATCATCCGTGGCCACAACCAGGCAGTTAGAAAGTGTGGCTTCGTTTCAAGCCCGTGCACACCGAGCAACCCGCAAAGTGGAAGCCCTGGGACTACAATAGCGTCGAATTGCCTGGAGTGACACGGGGCCGGCTAATCGGCCTTGGTGTGAGGGATTCACTATGTCCCTAGCTTTCGAGAACCAGGTAGTGCTGATTACCGGGGCAGCGCGAGGATTAGGGAGACAACTGGCGTTGGAGATGGCCTTGCACGGGGCAGTGATCGCGGCGATTGACCGTGATGTAGAGCCTCTAGCAAGCCTGATGCAAGAGCTTAAAGAACGCGGCCGGGCTGGCGCTTTTGCCCAGGCAGATGTTACACAGCGACAGCAACTTTTTCAGGCAGTGCAAAGTGTAGAACAGCACCTGGGGCCTGTGAGCATATTGATCGCCAACGCAGGGATAGGGAGCGGCACCTCGGCCTTAGCATTCGATCCCGAGCAGTTCGCGGAAATGGTGGAGGTGAATTTGGTCGGTGTGGCGAATTCCATAGCCGCCGTCTTACCGGGCATGTTGCAGCGACGACGGGGGCACCTGGTGGCCATTTCCAGCCTGGCTTCCCTCCGCGGCCTGGCATTTCTAGGCGGGTATTGTGCCAGCAAAGCTGGAGTGAACGCGCTGATGGAAAGCCTGCGTTTGGAATTAGCGCCGCGCGATATTGCGTGCACTATAATTTGCCCAGGCTGGATTCGCACCAACCTGACCGCTCATCTGCCGTTGCCCAAGCCTGACATCATGCCGGTGGAAGAAGCCGCGCGGCGTATTGTCCGGGCGATCCGTCAGCGGCGAGCGTTTTACGCCTTCCCCTGGTCAACGGCCTGGATATTGCGTCTGTGCCGTTTGTTACCGCCTAGTTTGAGCGACTGGCTTCTGCGCTCTTACGGCCGCCGACTTCAAAAAAAGCTGGAACGCTTCACTCGACGGTGACGCTTTTGGCGAGGTTACGGGGTTTATCCACGTCGCAGCCACGCAACAGCGCCACGTGATACGCTAACAACTGCAGAGGAACCACCGCCAGGATAGGCTGAAGGTATTCCGGCGCTTCTGGAATGGTGATCACATCGTCGGCCCGGCAGACGGCGTCTTTGCAGCCTGGTGTAGTAACTGCGATTATCGGGCCACTGCGAGCGCGAATCTCCTCCATGTTGCTGATCACCTTGTCAAACACCGCGCCACGTGGGACGAGGAAGACCGATGGTGTATTTTCGTCCACTAATGCTATCGGGCCGTGCTTCATTTCCGCTGCCGGATAACCCTCGGCATGAATGTAACTAATCTCCTTCATCTTCAGCGCACCTTCTAAAGCCACGGGATATAGGTACTGGCGACCTAAATACAGGAAGTTATGCACCTGATAATACTTGGCCGCAACCTGCTGCACCGTTTCCTGGCACTCCAGGGTCTGGCGGACTAAGTCTGGCAGGCTTTTCAGTTCTTCTATAATCCTGGCTCCTTGGGTGGCGGATAAATGGCGCATCCGGCCAAAATACAGCGCGAGCAGCGTCAGGACTAAGACTTGCGACGTAAAGGCCTTAGTACTGGCAACGCCGATTTCGGGCCCGGCCCGCAAATAGACGCCACCATCAGCTTCCCTGGCGATGGTGGAACCGACGACGTTGCATATACTAAGTGTCGGCACCCCTTTACGTTTGGCTTCTCGCAGCGCGGCTAAGGTGTCCGCAGTTTCGCCGGATTGGGTGATGGCAATCAAGATAGTATTTTGGTCAATCGGAGCATTGCGATAACGAAATTCGCTGGCGTACTCAACTTCGACGGGGATGCGGCTCAGCTCCTCGAAAAGATATTCACCCACTAGACCGGCGTGATACGAGGTGCCGCAGCCTGTAAGTATAATTCTATCCACTTGTCTTAACCTGCGGGGCGAAAGATTCAATCCGCCGAAATGGGCGGTGGCATCGGTGTCATCGAGCCGACCCCGCATGGCGTTTTCCAGGGCTTCCGGTTGCTCGTAAATCTCCTTGAGCATGTAATGGTCGAAGCCGTTGAGTTCGACGTCCTCCAGCTCCCAATCAATGGCGTGAACGCTCGCTTCGACCACGGAGCGATCGCGATCGAGAATCTCCCAGGTGCCGGGCGTCAGGACGCAGAGTTGGCCGTCGCTGAGATAAACTGCCCGCTGCGTGTAGCCGACCAGGGCGCTGGGATCGCTGGCTAGGAACATCTCCTGTTCGCCCAATCCCACGACGAGCGGCGAGCCAAACCGTGCTCCGATGAGCATTCCCGGGTGGCGAGGACTGACTATAGCCAGACCGTAAGTCCCTTTCAAGCGAGCTAGAGCCTTGCGGACGGCTTCGAGTAAATCCCCCTCGTAAAAGTGGGCGATCAGGTGGGCGATAACTTCGGTATCGGTTTGGCTGCGGAAGACATAGCCCTCGGCTTCCAGTTGGGCCTTGAGGACAGCGTAATTTTCAATGACGCCATTATGAACGACCGCCACAAGATTGTTGCCACCGAGGTGTGGATGGGCGTTCACATCCGTGGTGCCACCATGGGTGGCCCAGCGCGTATGGGAAATGCCGAGCGTACCTGGGGCGGGTTTGTCGGAAACGAGGCGGACAAGCTCCGCCAGCCGTCCCGCTTTTTTGCGCAGGTGCAGGCAGTTGCCACTAATAGTGGCCAGCCCCGCGCTATCGTAGCCGCGATACTCCAGCCGCCGCAATCCTTCCAGCAAAATCGGCGTCGCTTCCCGCCGGCCTGTGTATCCGACAATGCCACACATATTTGGCCCTCGGCTGTGAATCCGCCACCGGCCCGAATTGGTGAGCAAAAGCAGTGCCGCTGTGCCCATGTAACGTGGCGGGGCGGAAGACGCAAGGCCAATTTGCCCCCGAACACTTTCGCCGCTTTTCCCGCCCGAGTATGGCGGTGGCCAATCAGGTGTAGCGCGAAGCCGGCAGCTAGGGTGGCAGCACGATTCGTGGGCCAGGGAAGTTACGCAGCGGGGTTAGGTCTGCATTCTACGGTGTTGGTCAGCCGGCCGATGCCCGTGATGTCAATGTGAATGGTGTCGCCGGGCAGCAACGTAAAATCATCAGGCGGCACGATTCCTGTGCCGGTCAGGAGGATAACGCCCTTGGGAAATGTGGTCTCCCGGCCTAACCAGGCGATGAGTTCTTCAGGGCTACGCCGCATGTGGGCCAGGGAAGTTTGCCCATCAAAAACCACTTGGCCTGCTCGCTCAATGCGGAGATGAATCGTGACTTGATCGGGCGGGGGCATGGCTTCGGCCAGGGTAATTACCGGCCCCAGAGCACAGGCACCATCGTAAATTTTCGCCTGGGGCAAATAGAGCGGGTTTGCGCCTTCGATGTCGCGGGCACTCATGTCATTGCCGATAGTGTAACCGACGATCCGCAAATGCGGGTCGCAGACAACGGCCAATTCCGGTTCGGGCACACTCCAACGCGAATCGGCACGAATCCGCACCCGTCCTCCAGGGCCCACTACACGATAAGCGGGGGCCTTGAAGAACAATTCCGGCCGCTCCGCACGATAGACTTTGTCGTAGAAAATGGCGGCATCGTGCGACTCGCGTTTGCGGGCTTCTTCGCTCCGCTTATAGGTAACGCCCGCAGCCCAGACCTCCTGCTCATCAATGGGCGGGAGCAATGAAAGATGCGGCAAATCCAAACTGGCTTCCGT
>BEIM01000051.1 GCA_002898995.1 bacterium HR36 | reverse complement strand
TCTATGTTGGCTCGAACGGCCGGATGGTTGACCTCCGCCAGAAAAGCCACCATACGGTCTACATTGTTGAGCAGGGACAATTTGAAAGGTTCCAGCTCGAGTGCGATTTGCAAACCGAGATTAGCCGCATAGTCGCCGAGGCGGCGGAGGTTTGCGACAGCGCTGCGCCATTGCTCTTGCGGTGGAATGACTTCCTGCTGCCAAACATATTCGCCCAAGACCAGAAGGACATTCTTGGCCTCGTATTCGTAAGCCAGGTCGAGGTAGGCCTGGCAGCGTTGGAGATGGAACCGTTGCACGGAACGATTGAAATCCACCAGGCCGAGGGCGACGCAGGCGATGCTGACAATGGGCAAACCGACGCGGTCGCATTCGCGTTTGATCAAACACCGTTCGCGGACGTCCATATCGAGCGGATCGGCGAAGATGTCAATGGTGTCGAAGCCGATCTCTTTGGTCATGCGGATGCCCCAAGCAGTGTCACGGCCGGCTTGTACCCAGGCGGAGTTGATCAGACCCAAGCGCATGACGGAATCTCCGTAGCTGTGCGTTACACGGCGGGCTGACACCTGCTGCTTCGAAAGGTGTTATCCGGCATGCATGATGCGGCGGAAATAGTCGAGGGTGCGTTGTAGGCCTTCGCGGCGGGGGACCTTCGGCTCCCAACCCAACAGTTGCCGGGCCCGCGTAATGTCGGGGCGGCGGACGCGGGGATCGTCTTGAGGCAGCGGGCAGAAGACGATCTGGCTTTTGCCGCCTGTTAGTTCCAGGATTTCGCGGGCAAATTCCAGGATGGTGACCTCTTCGGGATTTCCAAGGTTGACGGGTTCGGCGCAATCAGTCCACAGCAGCCGCACCAGCCCTTCCACCAGATCGTCAATGTAGCAAAAGCTGCGGGTCTGAGAACCGTCGCCGTAAACCGTCAAGGGTTCGCCCCGTAAGGCTTGCCCCATAAAGTTGGGCAAGGCCCGACCGTCATCGAGGCGCATGCGTGGGCCGTAGGTATTGAAAATGCGGGCAATATGGGTGCGCAGGCCGTGGCACCGATGATAGGCCATCGTCATCGCCTCCGCGAAGCGTTTGGCTTCGTCATAGACGCCGCGGACACCAATAGGATTGACGTGGCCCCAATAATCTTCCGCTTGCGGATGCACCTGGGGGTCACCATAGACCTCGCTAGTGCTGGCGAGCAGGAAGCGGGCGCTTTTCGCACGCGCCAGTCCCAGGGCGTTGTGTGTGCCTAGCGAACCGACCTTGAGCGTCTGAATCGGATAGCGCATGTAGTCAATGGGGCTGGCGGGCGAAGCAAAATGTAGCACGGCATCTACGGGGCCATCCACGTACAGAGGCTTGCAAATGTCATGGGTAATGAGAGTGAAGCGCGGACAATCCAGAAACGGCACGATATTGGCGTAGGTGCCGGTGATAAAATTATCTATGCACACCACCTCGTGGCCATCCTGCAGGAAGCGTTCGCACAGGTGCGAGCCGATAAAGCCCGCTCCGCCAGTAATAACGATGCGCACGGCGACAATCCCCTAAAGAGGCCTGACCGGGAGTGGCCTGCGATATCTGGCGCGGATGCCGAATTTAGGTAGTGGAAGGAGTATAGCGGCTGCTGGTGGTGCCAGTCGGGGCCACTGCTGGCCGGTAAATTCGGCTTAGGCTCTTACACACAATATGCTAGCGCGGGGACAAAATGCCAACTCGCGAAAGCGGCCGAGCATACTAGCCGGCTCCTTGTCTCGGCCGCTTGGCTTGAGTGATGTCTCACAAGCACGGGGGACAGGCGTCCGCCTGCCGACATAGTAAAGGATAGGCAATGACAGGGATACCCCTGAGGACGTTTGTGGTTTCGCCGCGCCTACCTGAACCGCTGCGCCCGCTGCGCGAATTGGCGTACAATCTGTGGTGGACCTGGAATTCCGAGGCGGTGCAGCTGTTCCGCCGCATGGATGAGCATCTCTTTGAAGAAGTTGAGCATAACGTGGTCAAGCTGCTGGGCGTCCTGGACCAGAGCCGGTTGGAAGCACTGGCGAACGACGAAGGATTTATGGCCCACCTGGAACGTGTGCTTCGTGCTTTCCACGAATACATGCAGGCACCGACCTGGTACCAGGAGACCTATCAGCGCCGCCTGCAAACGGCTGCGGCCCCCCAGGGGGACGGACAGGTCGAACGATCGCAAGATGTTCCCGAACCGGCCCGCGTTTACCAGCAGCAGGAAGGTTTCGGCCAGGCAGAGTTCCGCATCGCTTATTTCAGCATGGAGTTTGGCTTGCACGAAAGCCTCCCAGTGTACTCAGGCGGCCTGGGAGTGCTGGCAGGGGATCATCTCAAATCGGCCAGCGACCTCGGCCTGCCGTTAATGGGCGTCGGGTTGATGTATCGTATGGGCTATTTTCGCCAGTACCTCAACGTGGACGGTTGGCAGCAGGAAAAGTATCCGGAAAACGACTTCTTTCATCTGCCCGTTCTGCCAGAACTGGACAAATACGGTCGTCCCATCCTGATTTCCGTGCCCTTTCCCGACCGCGAGGTGTATGCCCGCATCTGGCGTATTCAGGTAGGCCGAGTGGCCTTGTATCTACTGGACACCAATGTTTCGCAGAACAGTACCGCCGACCGCGAGATCACCGGCCAGCTGTATGGCGGGGATCAGGATATGCGGATTCGCCAGGAAATGGTATTAGGGATCGGCGGTTTGCGCGCTTTGGATGCCTTAGGATTGTCGCCCAGCGTTTGCCATATGAACGAGGGGCACTCGGCGTTCCTGGCGCTGGAGCGCATCGGTCAGGCGATGGAAAAATACGGACTGAGCTTTGACGAGGCTCGGGAATGGGTAACGGCAGGGAATCTGTTCACCACACATACGCCGGTTCCTGCGGGTATAGACCTGTTCCCCCCAGGACTGGTGGAGCATTACTTGTCGGCCTATCTCAGCCGACTGAAAATTGATCGCCACCAGTTACTGGCGTTAGGTCGGCAGAATCCCCACGACGCCAACGAGCCTTTCAGTATGGCCGTGCTCGCCTTGAAGTTATCGCATATCAGCAACGGCGTCAGCCAGCTGCACGGAAAAGTGGCGCGGCGGATGTGGCGGGGACTCTGGCCGCAATTGCCCGAAAACGAGGTGCCGATTATTGCGATCACCAACGGCGTCCACACGCCTACCTGGGTCAGCCGCGACATGAATCTCCTTTTCGAGCGGTATCTGGGCCTGGATTGGCGGAACCGCTTGGCCGACCATGGCATCTGGAAGCGGGTCGAAAACATTCCCGACGCCGAGTTATGGCGGACGCACGAACGCCGCCGCGAACGCTTGGTCATTCTGGCACGAGAGCGTCTGAAATGGCAATTGCGCCGCCGCGGTGCACCTCCCGCGGAAATTGCTCGGGCGGAGGAAGTGCTCGATCCTGAGGCGCTGACCATCGGGTTTGCCCGCCGATTCGCCACTTACAAACGGGCTACCCTAATTCTCCGCAACCTCGAACGGCTCGACAAAATTCTCAATAACAAAGACCGCCCTGTGCAAATCATCTTTGCGGGCAAAGCGCATCCCCGCGATCACGGCGGCAAGGAACTGATCGCACAGATTGTCCACGTGGCCCGCCGGCCGGAGTTTCGTCGCCGCATCGTTTTCCTCGAGGATTACGATTACAGCCTGGCTCGTTCCTTGGTGCAAGGGGTGGACCTTTGGCTCAATAATCCCCGCCGTCCTTTAGAGGCTTCCGGCACCAGTGGTATGAAAGTAGCGATCAACGGCGGCCTGAACTTGAGCATCCTGGATGGCTGGTGGTGCGAAGGCTACCAAACCGACAATGGCTGGGCCATTGGCGCCGGCGAGGAATACAGTGATCTCAACTACCAGGACGAAGTCGAGAGCCGCGCTATCTATGACCTGCTCGAACAAGAAATCGTACCGCTCTTCTACAACCGTGGGGGCGACGGTTTGCCCCGCGGCTGGATCCGCATGATGAAACGTTCTATGCAAACGATCACCCCTGTCTTTAACACCCACCGCATGCTTCAGGAGTATATGGAACGCTGCTACTGGCCGGCTTGGTTACACTACGCCGAACTTTATGGGGGCAATCTCGAACCCGTGCGCTCCTTAGCTGCCTGGCGCCGCAAGGTTATGCAAAATTGGTCGGGTATACGGATCGAACATGTCGAGGCGGATCATCTCGAAGGAATTGCGGTCGGCCAGGAGATTGAAGTCCAAGCGCGGGTGCACCTCGGCCCCTTGTCTCCTGAAGATGTGGAAGTCCAGTTGTATCACGGGCGGGTGGATTCTCTGGGTGAGATTGCCACGCCGCAAACGGTGAGCATGGCTCACACTGGCGCCCTCGGCGACGGACGACATCTTTACGTCGGCTATCTCCTCTGCGACAGCAGCGGCCAGCATGGTTTCGCCGTCCGCATCCTTCCGAAACCGAAAAACCCCATCAATCCTTTGGTGTTCGGCCTGGTCACCTGGGGATAACGACATTCGGCCACACCACCTAGCTCTCTTCTTCGCCGGGCAGGAAGGTCTCAGGAGCGGGCCAGGACACGGGTTCCGGGTGCAGGGAGATTTGCGGATAAACGGCTGGTTCTTCCGCTGGCGGTTGCTTTGACTCCAGATAGGGCCGACAGGTTGCTTCCATTTTCCGCCAGAACTCCTCGATATCGAGGCCGAGATAGTGGCGACCGTAGGCTTGCATGTATTGGCGGGCCGAGTGGTATAGCCGGGCTGCGCCGCGATAGTTGCGATTGCTCAGATGTAGCAGGCACACCGCCGCTTGAATAAGCCCCTGGTAAAACCGTTTTGCCTCGCCGCTCGTTTCCAGCCACAAACCTTCCCAAACCTCGTGTGCCTCGAAGAACGCTTCCTCATTGAACAAACGCACGCCTGCCAGGTATCGCGGGTCATAATCAGCCATGAGAATCCCTTTCGCTCCCCTAACCCCGCCCGAATCTAATCCGGGTTGCAGACACGGCAGGCTGACACCCGCCGCTCTCTGATGGGCTGTTGCTTGCTGCGCCGAATAAGGGGACTATTTTGAGTCAGGCTCATAGCGCGTGGCAGTGAGGCACCAGTATGGAGCTAGTTGCCGAAAGCAGACTGGCAGTGTTACTGGCCGGCATTATTTCCGCGGCAGCAATTGCATAATCCAGGCGGCGAAACCTGTGGGATTGCGACTCTGAATGAAAACGCGTCCCGGCCCGCGGAACCGACACACTAACCCTTCTCCCGAAGTCAAACTGGAAATCCAGCCGCTGGAGGCCTTTTCGATCTTGTAATCCATACTAGCCGGCCAGGCGACCAGATGACCGTTGTCCACGACCATCTCCTGGCCATCGCCGAGGTCGAGCGGGTGAATCATGCCATAGGAGCTAACAAACAGCGTACCGGCGCCACTGGCCCGCAGCACAAAAAAGCCTTCCCCAGAGAACAAACCTTTCCAAAGATTCTGCACCTTGGTGCTGATGTCCACCTCAGCTGTGGCGGCGAAGAAACCATCTTTTTGCAGAATATAGTCGCCGCTACCATCGAGGGGAATCGGATAAATGTCCCCTGGGATGGCGTGGGCGAGCAGCACTTCGCCAGGCCCCCGGCTGGCGGTAAGTGTTTGGAAAAAGAACGATTCGCCTGCCAGCATGCGCGTCAGCCCTTTTAGGAAACCGCCTTCCATTTTGCCGTACACGTCCACGGTGTCGGATTTGGCGATCATAGCGCCGGCTTCGGCCTTCAGCGATTCCCCGTAATCCAGGCAGACTTTGAGCATGGCAAAGGGGCCAGGGGCTATCAATTCGTATCGCACGGGGCATCCTCCTTACGATTGCCAGGGCTGTCGAGATGCCTGGCTGTTTGAAGCTGTTGTGTGCGCTTACGTTACTTCACCTACCTATTCGCCGCGGGTTACTTGTTATTCACCCAGGGGCGATCCTGCTCTTCCCGATTAACGACAAGCCCTTACAGCAAGAGTGCGCTAAGTCGGCTGGTGTGTCGCAAGCTGGCGCTGAGCTAGTTGGCGGGCGAGTTGGAGGGCGTCGGAAAGTTTACTGGGGTCTTTGCCGCCGGCGACGGCGAAATGGGGTTTGCCACCTCCCCCACCACCGACGACCTGGGCCACCTGCCGCAACAGCTGGCCGGCATGCAAACCCCGCTTGACCAGGTCCTCCGTGAGGGCTGCCAGCAGTTGCACCCGACCGTTGTCTGTCCAGCCCAGCACCACCACGGCACTCCCTGCTTTCTGCCGCAAACGATCCACCTGTTGCCGCATCTGTTCCTCGGGAGCGGCAGGCACCTCGCCCACGATGATCTTGGCACCGCCGCATTGTTCTGCCTCTTGGAATAAGCGGTCGGCGGCGGCTTGTAAATCCGTACTCGCGGCGCGGCGAAGTTGCTGTTGCAGTCTCTTGAGTTCTTCCTGCAGCGCTTCCAGACGCTGGGGCAATTCATCGGGAGCACACCGCAAACGGCCGCTGAGTTGACTGAGCAAACGTTCCTGGTGCTGGATAGCCAAAACCGCCTGGCGCGCGGTGGCACAAGTCAGGCGGCGCACTCCTTTGCCCAGGCCTTCTTCGCTAAGGATCACGAACGGCCCGATTTGCCCCGTGTGATCCACATGGGTACCGCCGCAAAATTCCCGACTAAAGCCATCACCAATCTCGACGACGCGGACAATCTCCCCGTACTTATCGCCGAAAAAGGCGCGGACACCGGGCAACTTACGTGCCTGTTCGATGGGCAACTCCCGCCAGGTGACGGGCAAGTCCTGGTAAATCCGTTCGTTGACCAGTTCTGCGACACGGAAGCGTTCTTCCGGGCGGAGTGGCCCGGTGTGGCTGAAATCGAAAGTAAATCCGTCGGGTTTGACCTTGGAGCCGCGTTGTTCCACATGCTCTCCCAACACTTGCCGCAAGGCCCAGTGAAGCAGGTGGGTCGCCGTGTGATTTTTGCGAGTAAATTCTCGGATGAGATCCACCTGCAAGCGAGCGAGCTGGCCCGGAGCCAGGTAGCCAGCGGTCACAGTACCGAGGTGGACGACGGTTTGGCCGAGCTGCTGGGTGTCACCGACCTCGAAAGTGCCGGTGCTGGTTGTAATGTAGCCGCGATCGCCAATCTGGCCGCCGGATTCGGCGTAAAAGCATGTACGGTCCAGCACCAAGCCGACCAGTGGTGCGTCCTCGCCCCGCATTTCCAATCGGCCGGTGGTCACGAAGCGATTGTCCTCGATCCAGCCGAGCACCGTTCCTTGCCCCGTTAGCCCGAACCATTTAGCGCGATCATCGGTGGGTGGCAGTGAGCCAGATACTTGCAACGCCACCTGTTGGGCGGTGGGCTGGCCACGGGATTTCTCCTCGTGTTCTGCCAGGAGCCGGGTGTATTCCGTTTCGTCCACCAGCAGGCCGCGTTCGCGGGCCATTTGCCGGGTCATGTCGGGTGGAAAACCGTAGGTGGTGTGCAGCTCGAACAGGTCGCGGCCGGAAATCATCCCGCGTACGCCTTCGGGCACTTCCCCCGTGGCCAATCGTTCGGGAGAAATCGGCTGAGCACGCTGGACGGCCTGGGCAAAATATCGCAGACCCCGCTCGATGGTGCGGAGGAAGTCTTCCTCCTCGCGGCGAACGATCTCCTGGACACGCAGGGGCTGGTGCCGCAGCTCGGGAAAAGCCTCGCCCATGTGTTCCACCACCACGGGCACCAAACGGTACAGAAACGGCTCGCGCAGGCCAAACGCTTCCCAGCCAAAACGCATCGCCCGCCGCAGGATTCCCCGCACGACCGAACCGCGACCCTTGTTTCCTGGCAAAGCGCCGTCGGTGATGGCGAAAGTCAACATGCGAATGTGATCCACAATCACGCGAAAGCCAATGTCCACGAGGTCCGTCAGGCTGCCGCGATAGCGTTTGCCCGTCAAATCGGCGAGTGCAGCAATGAGTGGCGCGAAAATATCCGTGTCGTAGTTGCTTTCCTTGCCCTGCAAAATCGCCGTAATCCGCTCGAACCCCATGCCAGTATCCACGTGCTTGGCGGGCAACAAATGCAAGTGGCCGGTTTCGTCGCGGTTGTACTGGATGAAGACGAGATTCCAGATTTCGATCACGCGGGGGTCGCCACGATTGATCAGTGGGCGCCCGGATTTATCAGGGGTGCGGTCAATATGGATTTCCGTGCACGGGCCGCACGGACCTGTCTCGCCCATCATCCAGAAATTGTCCTTTTTGCCAAAACGGTGCACATGATTTGGGTCAATGTCGGTCAATTCCAGCCAGAGGCGATAGGCTTCTTCGTCAGCTTCCAGGCCTTCTTTTTCATCGCCGGCGAACACGGTAGCATGGAGTCGGCTCTTGTCAATGCCCCAAACACGCGTCAAGAGATCCCAAGCCCAGGTAATCGCCTCCGCCTTGTAGTAATCGCCGAACGACCAGTTCCCCAGCATCTCGAAAAACGTGTGATGATAGGTATCGCGGCCAACCTCTTCCAGGTCATTATGTTTGCCGCTGACGCGAATGCATTTCTGGGAATTGACGGCGCGGCGATATGGCCGGCTGCCCGTGCCAAGAAACACATCCTTGAACTGATTCATGCCAGCGTTCGTGAACAACAAGGTGGGATCGTCCACAGGCACCACGCTCGATGACGGCACGAACGTATGCCCATGCTCCTTTACAAAATAGTCAATGAATTCCTGCCGAATCTCCTTCGCCGTAGGCATGGTTCTGGATCCCGTTGCTAAATAGCGCGACTTACCCTGGCCGAGGGGCCAGGGCGAGTTTCGGTATTCTTAGCTGCCTGGAATCCCCAACGCTGTCTCGCGTGCGACAGGCTGACGGGCTTTCCAGTTAGGCCCCTGGCTACCGACATACGAGCTTGCTAGCCTCGGGGCATTACAGAGCTACCATTAAGCTGAGGCTTGCTGGGAACGCCCGCCGCCAGCACTCGGACACCTGCCCAAGTATTGTCTGCATGTCCAGGCGAGGCGTCAATGCGAATTCGCGCTGCCTACTTCGTTACTGGAGGCACTTCGGTGGCGAACAGGGCCGACTGACTCAGCGGCTGGAGTACGGCGTCTCAGGAGGAGAACATGGCGAGCAGCTGGACACTCAGCGTGGAAGAATTGATGGTGCGGCAACCGCTCACAGTCATGCCGCAGACCACGGCGTGTCAAGCGATAACCCTGATGGCCAGGCAGCGGGTCGGGGCGGTGTTGGTGGTAGAAGGCGAGCGGTTGCTAGGAATTTTCACCGAACGGGATGTGTTGCGTTTCCTGGCGGAATCCGCGGATCGCTCCTGGTTAGATCGCCCGGTGCACGAATTGATGACCGCCAATCCCTTTACCCTGCCGCCGCGGGCCACTTGGGAGCAAGCTCGCTCTCTGATGGAGACAGTGCACGTGCGGCACGTGCCTGTGGTGGATGACGGCCGGCTGGTAGGGCTGGTCACCGCTCGCGATTTGCTCGACAGTTACATGGAATACCTCAATCGCCAAGTGGAATTGCGGACACGGGAGCTGCGCGAGGCCAACCGTCGGCTCGAAGAACGCGACCAGGAGATGCGGTTGCACATGACCGTTGCCGGGCGCATCCAGAGTCGGTTGCTCCCCGAGTTGCCGCCCGAGTTTCCCGACGTGCAGTTCGCCTTTCATTATGCTCCTGTGGATCCGCTCGGCGGAGATTATTACAATTTTGCCACCGCTAATGACCGGTATGTCGGCGTGCTCATTGCGGATGCGACGGGGCACAGCATACCCGCGGCGATGGTGGCTATCATGGCGCACACAGCCTTCTTGTCCAGCGCACGCCTCGCTAATCAACCCGCGGCTCTCCTGGCACACATGAATCGCTATCTACATGGTTTGACGGATGAGCATTTTGTGACGGCGTTTTACGGGGTCGTAGACCGTGTGGGAGGCGAATTCGTCTTTGCCAATGCCGGGCATCCCAAACCCTGGCTGTACCGTGCGAGCACGCGGGACTGCGTGGTCTTAGAAGGGCACGGGTTGATGCTGGGAGTAACGGCCGCCGCAAGTTACGGCGAACACCGTGTGCCGCTTGAAGCAGGCGATCGCATTTTACTGGTTACGGATGGCGTAACGGAGACCCGCAACGAACGAGGAGAGCTGTTTGGGGCTGAGCGTGTCGAGGAAACGCTGCGGCAAACTGCCGGCACTTCCCCACGCAATGTGGTGCAAACTCTCGCTGACCGCTTGCACGAATTCCGCGGTTCCTTGCCGCAGTCCGACGACGTCACCATCGTCGTCGCCGCATGGCACTAGCGCTGGGCCGAGCCTGGCTGATAACGTACGCGGCCATCCGAACTGAGCGACACACTGTAACCGTTTTCATCCACAATTTCCTGGGTCAACTCCTGCGGGGAAACTGGTCGGCTGCTCAGGGCCTGATATAGCTCGCTGGTCTGCAACCCCGCCTTGCGACCACGCTCTATTTGCGCGCGACGGTCATTGTACGGCATGGTTGCACCCTCCCTCGCTGTCGGCTTGGACAAGTCGCCTGTTCATTACCATCGGCGCTTGGGCGCTGGTCTATTCAATTCTTTCTCCGCGCCTAACGGTTTACAAGATCTTTGCAGCAAGTTCTGCCCCGCCTTTTACTGGCGGCGGAAATAGATTCGCGCAACGCCGAAAACTTTTGTTTGGCGGCGAACTTCGCACGTTTTTCGGAGGTTCTGTTGCTTGCATCTTTCGGCAGCTGCAATTTTTGGCGGCCAGTCCTCAGGGAGCCTTGACCACTCAAACGGCAACGCTGGCATCGGTGTGCCGAAATACTCCCGTAGCGCAGCTGGCACTGCATCTTGACTCAATCCCCGCAAGGCAAAAGGTCGTTCCCGGGTCCCCAATGCTGCCCTTAGCGCAACTTGTGCCGCATCCCCTAGCGACAAGCGCTGCCAGAATCAACGGCCGGGGCGTTCCAGAGGCACGGTAACTTTGCAAGCCCGAAGACACGACTGCCGCAGCGCGCGGACCCTCGCCACATTCTGGCCAGGGAAGCGAAGCGCAGTCGGCTTGAGACACGAACGAGGTAACTACAGCGAGTGGTCGGCCAGCGCTTTTACTCTGGCGTATCGGCTGCTACTAGGTTGCGTTCGCGGTGTTGAGCCAGCACGGCGGGATCACGCTTGGAGATCGAGCAGCGTTATTCCGATTTAGGCGGCGGTAAGGAACGCAAATAGGCGCGGATATCGCTAGCCTGCTGGGGTGAGAGGCGTTCCCGGGTAAAGAAAGGCATGTACAGGCCATCGCGCTGCGTGCCTTTCCAGACATAACGGTGAAAGGCGGAGGAACTGGCGGCCAGAGAGCGTCCCGCTTTGGGATGGACTTCGTTGCCGTGGCACAGGGCGCAGGCCGACTGATACAGCCATTCTCCGCGTTTCGGATCACCGAAAACGGTCAGGTTTGTCCGTGGCGTTGAGTTTTGGGGGCCAGGTTTGTTGGCCTGGGCGGATGGCGATTCGGGGTTGGTACGTCTGGCAGCGAACCACTGCTCGAGTTCCGCGACGCTGGGCGGATAAATATCCTTCACGGCCATCGGGCCGGGTATAAGCCCACCGTGCTCATCCTCACTGCGCAGCGGTGGCTCGACGGCGTGGGCTGCTGATGCCACCAGGTAATGTTTGCGCAATTCCTTTCGCGCAGCAGCCTGCAATTCGGCATTGCCGCTATTGAGTTGTTCGAGGAGTTGGCGTTGTTGATCAGCAGGTAGGCCAAGATCGCGGAGCCGCAACTCCAGCGTCCACAGGTAGGCCAGGATACTGTCGAGTTCCCAGTCTTCGGGGAAGCGCCCCGCACTGCAATAACTGCAACAGACCTGGATGGCGTCGGCAAGGGATTCTGGGTTCATCGGCCGAAAGCTATTTCCCTCCCGCACTTTGAGGCGATGGTAACGGGCGTAGTAGCCGTTGTAGAAACGTTCGCGATTCACCAGACCCCAGAAGGTCGTTCCCGTGGTGAGGTGAACCCCGGTTTTCTTCCCAGCCAAAGCGGGATTATGCTCCAGCAAGGATTCGCGTGCTACGGGGTCTTGATGAGTGAGCACCACGTCCTCACGCACCAGGTTATGGCAATGTAGGCAACGGTAAGTATCGGCGATGGGCACGCTGGGTGTGGGACCTACGGGAGGCTGTTTGACCCGACCTTCATGTACCAGCTCTCGGCCCCACTGAACGTAGTCTTCCCAATTCCAGGTGCGACCGCCATACCGGCGTTGCGCCAGCGCTTGCTGCAACTGCGCGCGGTGATTGCGACCCAGCAAGTCGTCTAGCGGGGTATCTGGCGTAGCAATGCCCCGGGCTGCGGGTCCGGAAATTCCCGTCTTCCAGTACCACCATGCTCCTGCACCGATACTCACCAGCACCCCAGCCATAATCACAGCCGTGATCAGTCGCAGTGTGGCTGGCCTTGCGTTTGTGGGTACATTTGAATGCCGACTTTGCCGAAATTGTTTGAATTTGACGGAGGGCATGGCAGCTACTCAGTACATTCGCTTGGCCCGGGTGGGTGTAGAAAAAGCGCCGTCCTGTTTGCTAGGATACTTTGCGTGCGAGCAAATTGCCAGCCGAGGCGCTCTGACCAATATGGTAAAGATGTTGTACAATGTAGTGTTCCTGATTGCGCCGATGCTACCGATGTCTGCGGTTGGCAGACGGCACGTAAGTAAGGAGTCCGAAGATGGCCAAAC
>BEIM01000050.1 GCA_002898995.1 bacterium HR36 | reverse complement strand
TTTTCGAGGCCCGTATTGGCCGGAAAATCTTCTGGCAACCCGGCACGGATCAAGTGGACGTCGTTTTCGTCATCGAGGAAGGCCCCCGCTCTTATATTAGCGCCAGCGATATAGCAGGGAATCGCATCTTAGACCAGAGCGTCCTCGCCGCCCACGATAAAGCGGAGAAAGGCAAGCCCTATAACGCGAACGTCGTCCAGGCCAGTGCCCGGGACATGCGTAACGAGTACTGGAAGCGCGGCTATATTTTCGCCGATGTGCAGCCGGTCCTGAAATTCAGCGACGAACCGGGGGTGGCGACCGTGGTTTATCAAGTAAACGAAGGCCCGCTGCCACAAACTGGCGAACCTTATCGTGTTGGGGAAATCCGCATCATCGGCAACACGGTGACGCAGGACCGCGTCATTCGCCGCGAGTTAGTGGGCTTAGAGCCCGGGCAGGTATTTGACCGGACCGCCATTGTCGAAAGTGAACGCAATTTGTCCCGACTAAGAATCTTTCGAGAAGACCCAACGCAAGGTATCCGACCTACCATCACTATCCTCAACGAAAACGATCCCTCCCCGTACAAGGATCTCCTCATTCAAGTGGAGGAAGATCGCACGGGTTCCCTGTTAGTCGGGGCGGCGTTTAGTACCGACTATGGAGCGAATCTGAGCATTATTCTCAACGAACGCAATTTTGATATATTCGGGTTTCCTCGCTTGACGAGTTGGGACGATTTCTGGAGCGATCTGACCAGTGGGCGGGCATTCCGTGGCGCAGGGCAGGAACTGCGGATCGAAGCGGTTCCAGGTACGGAAGTGAGTCGCTATAGTATTAGTTGGCGGGAACCCCGGCTTTTTGACAGCCCCTATAGTTTAGGGGTCGGGGGTTATTACTATACTCGCATCTTCGACGAATATACGGAACAACGCACGGGCGGGCGCATCACGGTGGGGCGTCGGCTTTGGCCTGATTTTCCGGCATGGCGTTTTCATTTAGGTTTTCGAATCGAGGATGTCAACGTACGAAGTTTTCCGCCGGGAGCCCCGCCTGACTTTTTCGCGGTGGCCGGGCATAATTTCGTCTTTGCCCCACGGATTTCCGTGGTACGGGACACCCGTGATTCCATCATCCGCGCCACTGCGGGCAGTTTCTTAGAGCTGGCCTACGAGCATGGTCTAGGCGACTTTAGTTATCCCATCCTAACTGCTGAGGGAAGCAAATACTGGACTGTATATGAGCGGCCAGATGGATCGGGTCGGCACGTGTTAGTAGCGCGCGGGCTGGTGGGTTGGGCAGGAGATGACACCCCGCTCTACGACCGCTTTTATGCGGGGGGCTTCCGCACCCTCCGCGGTTTCCGTTTCCGAGGGGTTGGGCCGCGCGTCAACGGCTTCAACGTCGGTGGCACCTTCGAAGCCTTGGGCAGCGTCGAGTATCAGATACCCTTGCTGGCCAACGACATGATTTACGCTGTCGCTTTCACCGATTTCGGTACCGTGGACAGCGACGTGACGTTGGAGCATTTCCGCGTCTCGGCCGGTTTCGGTTTGCGGATCAACGTGCCGATGTTAGGCCCGGCACCGATCGCCCTCGACTGGGGCTTCCCCATTGTTAAGGAAGATGGCGACCAGCGGCGGACCTTTTTCTTCGGTATCGCCTTCTCACGCTAGCGGTTTTCCGAGCAAAATATCACGTTTTCCACACACTTGGCACGGATGACACAACAGCGGAGTGTCACCCCGCCGTGCCCCAGCGCACGCGTCTGCGCGATGATTCAATTCTCCGCGGCGAACAAACGCGGCAAAAAAGCGGCGGGCGTCAGCCCGCCGTGATGCGGGAATCGCCCATGCAAGGACTATCCCGTACACATTCGCGCACGAGCGTCGCGCCGATGACCAAGAGCGGCGGGCGTGAGCGCGCCGTGCTCTCGTGATAGCGCGATTGCACGCGCGTTCCCCGGCGAAACCGCTGGCGGCCCCGCGCACATTTAGGGCTACGGTCGTGCAAGCACGTTTCGAGGGACCACGGGGGGCTGACGCCCCCCTCTCTTGTGCCTTGCGCACACGCGTTCGTACATCGCAAAAGTGGCAATTGCACCGGGAAACATCCGCGTCTGCAAGCGAGAGCGAAAGCGGAGCCTCAGCCCGCCGTGGATCGGGATAGCGCCACCGCGCTCGCGTTCACCGGCCGCAGGAGACCTTACGGCAGCGTACCCGCCACCGTTTCGAAGTGCACAATCTCGCCCGCGAGGCGAAGATGCCTCTTGTTCTCCCCCTCCGTGCCTTCCGTGAGAGACGCCATCACGGATTTATGGTTTCAAAGTTTACCACTTCAGGCGGGATGCTCAAACCCGTATTCGCGGTGGAGCCATTGAGCGTGTCACTGCCACTGCCGCCGTCGAACAAGTCCTGATGCGGCGGGCCAACTTGGAAGCTGTTGCTGTTCAATGTCACGGTGTCGTCGCCATTGCCCATTTCGACGGTAACTTTATTTGGGGAAAATGAGGAATTCAGAATAGTCAAGGAATCGTTGCCGTCCAGCGTGCGGATAGTCGTGGCGCCCAACGATACGCTGATATTGTCCAGAAGGATGTTATCCACGCCGGAGCCGCCACGAATGCTCAGCAGACCGAACTGGGTGGTCGTCGTCCCGTTGCCAATATTGAGGGCGTTTGCCCCATCGCCCAAGGTAATAGCCGCCCCGAGGGTAACATCCACCGCCGTCGTGGTGCCGATATTCACGGTGTCATCGCCCAGACCCGTGTTCAGCGAAAGGATTTTGTACGTTCCATTGTCCAGCGCCACCGTATCGTCGCCGTCGCCGGTTGTAATTGTCAGCGGGCCGGATGAAACGTTGGCACCGTCCAGTGTAATGGCATCATCACCGTTGCGGGTAAGGATGCTGAGGCTGGCATTGAACGTTGTCGGGCCGGTGGCAGCGGTGATGTTGATGGTCGAATTCACGTCACTGCCGCGAATGACGGTCGGCTTGTCAAAGATAGCGTTATCTATACTGACCGATTCGCTCACCGAGCCGGTGTCCAGCGAGATGCTGACGGGAGATGAGAAATGAGTGCCATTGTTTATGGTAACGCTGTCATCGCCGTCGCCGCCGCGAATGGTTGCCGTGCGACTTACCGAAACCCCGGCTATTTCGAGCGTGTCATTGCCGTTGCCACCGTTATACTGGAGCAGCCGCGTCAAGGTCAGCCCGGTGACGACATTGGTCGGCGTCTTGCCGAGAGTTACCGTATCATCTTTATCGTCCATGCGGATGTCGAGCCCGGCGACACTTGCCGCCGGAAACGACACTGACCCAGCCGAGTTGACGGTCGTGGTCGGATCGCCTGCAACAACCACGTTGCCTCCCTGCAAGTACACGAATATCCCGTTGGATAGGCTGTCGCCGATGAGGCGCAGGGTACTGCCGACCAGCGTGGCCGACACGTTCCCCGCGGGGACCGTGCGTCCTTCCAGGACTTCGACGTTCAGACGCGTAGAGTTGCGACGCGGAAGCATGGCCGATCCTCCTTTATGGGTTCACAGAGACTGCAAGGCAAAGTGCTTCGTCTCTCATGGTATTCGGGTTAGATGACTCCGCCAGCGGCGTCCGGAGACGATAGCGTTATGGGCGCGGTTTCCGCTGGCGGTCGTCTGGGGCGGTTTCTCCAGGGGGTCTGCGTTAGTCGGACGGCTGTGTCGGCGGTGTCTCCTTTGTTGCGCGCCCGCCGGTGGCTCTGGTTCACCGTCTAAGTTAGTCGGACGGCTGCGTCGGTGTTGTCTCAGTCGGGTACTGGCCATCAGTAGCCAAGCCGCAATTCAGCGCCAGCCCAGCCTGATTATGGGAAGGAATTCACGACCGGCGGCTGGCTAGGTGGATAGGTGTTACTATTCGGTGGGTGCAAAAAAACGTCCGTTCCCGGGCCGCCGTCGTAGAGTACCGGGCCGTTGAAGGTATTCATGAACGGGTCCAGGAAATCCTCGCCGGCACCCAGCAGCACCGTTGCCGAGCTCTGGATTG
Organism: bacterium HR36; assembly: GCA_002898995.1. Classification (GTDB taxonomy): domain Bacteria; phylum Planctomycetota; class Planctomycetia; order Gemmatales; family HRBIN36; genus HRBIN36. The sequence continues at coordinate 8,802 of BEIM01000050.1, read as the reverse complement.
TGGAGGAATAAATTATCACCCTGTCATTCCCCTGAGCCGTGTCAATGACTAGCTTCTTGATCGTGTCGGCGACAAGAAAAACCTCATCGTCGCCAGCACCAGTCTGAATGGAGAGTGTACCACTGACGGTGGTGGCGAACCCCGACCTGCCTAGGGTGATGAAATCGTTTCCTGCACCAGTGAGGATGGTCAGGGACTTATTGAAAGTAGCGCCCGTGTAGCTGGAGGGGACAACGGGACCAAGATTGTCGTTGCCCTGGGCCAGGTCCAGCAGCACTGGGCCGGCGAAATTGCTTGTACCGTCCAGCAAAAGGCTGTCGTTGCCTTGGCGGCCCAGGATCGTGGTCGATCCGCCGATGTCCAGGTCGCCGAGCGTGAGGGCATCATCCCCGCTGCCTAAGTCCACCAGCAGATTCCCCGACAGGAAGAATGACGCTGTACCCAGCCGACTGATTTCCAGCGAATCGTTGCCCTGGTTGAGGCGAATGTCCAGGTTATCTACCGATTCCGCGTCGAACAAGAGCGGGGAACTGTCGCCGTTGAGCGTCGTGCCGTTCTGGCCAGGCACGACTTGGTAGAATACCATTTGCCCGACCTCCACATATTGCACCAGGACATCGTTATCCTGGGCGTCGCCATTGAGAACGAGGGTGTTACCCGAAAGCACGACGCTGACATCGCCGGCTGGCGTGCAGCGCGGTTCCAGGGGTTCCACCCCCAACGATTGCTGCCGAAGCTTGCCACCACGTAGCCTGAACACGTGTTGCTCCTTTCGCAGAAGGGATTACAGGCGTCAGTGGCACAGACCCGTTGTCCGTGGCCCCCTGACCAATGGGCCGGTCGCGAAACCGAAAGCTCTGGACATGCGTTGCTGACAGGGTGTTGCCCCCTGATTTGGTTTCAGTGCAACCCTTATGGTAGCAAAACAAACAATTTGCTGCAAGGAAAAAATCTAGCCAATACAGAAAATCTGCGGAACCCTTTTGTCGGGCAGCAGGCCGACCGGCTAGACAAGACGATTCGGGGCACCAGCATGAAACCGCTGCTGGGCGGTGGGTTCACCGTGCGGGGTCAAATACCTTCGCACACGCGTTTGCCCGGTCCACGGGGGGCTGACGCGTGCGTGTTGGCGGGGATTATCAGACCCCACACCTGGGTTGCAAATGCGTTACCACAACCACGGGGGGCTGACGCCCCCCGCTCTTGGTGGCGTGCGTTTGTTTTCCGAAAATGTCGCAATGTTGCCGGGGAATGTCGTCGTGCAGCGCAAGAGCGGGGGGCGTTAGCCCCCCGTGGTGCGGGGAATCGCGCTTGCAAGTCTGGGCGCAGAGAAATGAGAAGGAGGCCGACGGGATGTTAGCCCCCGTGGTGCGGGGAAGTCGCGCATGCAAGTGCGGTTCCGCAAGTAACCGGGAGACTGCCCCCTTGTGTTAGCGAAGCCCGTTGCAAATGCGTTACCACAACCACGGGGGGCTGACGCCCCCCGCTCTCGCAGAATCGGCCCGACCACGGTTGAAGCGCGGAACATCTCGATAGCGGGAGTTTCCGAGCGATGTGGCCCAAATTTTTGGCTACCCAGGCCCGTGCATGGAATTTTCGAGCCCGGTAGCTTTGTGGCCATTTGTCGCTTCCGCTCTTGAAAAGAGCCGAATGGAAAACGGTTGCGTATGGTGACATAACGCCTGGGCAATACGATAACGCCAGAATTAGGATATGGATGGGAGGGCACGGAGCTTATCAAGAGCGAAGCGTGATGGCACACGACAGCGCTGGGGGGAAACTGCGGCGGCTAATCCAGACCGGAGCGATACAAGTGCCGGGTGTGTTGGATGCAGTGCAGGCCCGGCTCGCGGAGCGCCTTGGCTATGCGGCGATTTACCTCTCGGGAGCAGCGCTGTCAGCTAGCCTGGGCTTGCCCGATGTGGGTTTGATCACGCTAACGGAACTGACGGAGCGCGTGCGGGGGTTATGTGGGGTTACCGACTTGCCCCTATTGGTAGATGCCGACACGGGCTTCGGCGAACCAATCAACGTGGAGCGAACGGTGCGCCTGGTGGAGTCGGCGGGCGCGGCGGGTTTGCATCTGGAGGATCAGGAGTTGCCCAAACGCTGTGGTCATCTCAGTGGCAAACGATTGGTGCCGACGGCGCTGATGGTACAAAAGATTCGCGCCGCAGTCGCCGCGCGTCGGAATCCCGATTTCCTGATCCTGGCGCGCACCGATGCGCGGAGCGTGGAAGGATTGGAGGCTGCCGTGGCCCGCGCTCAGGCTTATCTGGCTGCCGGGGCCGATGGCATCTTCCCGGAAGCCCTGGAGTCGGCAGAGGAATTCGCCGCGTTTGCCCGGGCCGTGCCGACCATTCTGGTGGCGAACATGACGGAGTTTGGTCGCAGTCCCCTTCTGGATTTTTCTAGGCTTGCCGAACTGGGCTATCGCATCATTCTTTATCCCGTTACGTTGCAACGCTTGGCCTGGAAGGCGACCGAGGAGGGCTTGCGTGTGCTGCGCGAACAAGGGCATCAGCGCTTCTTGGTTGCACACATGCTGACGCGGCAAGAGCTTTACGATCTGCTCGGCTATCGTGATTATGAAGAACGGGACAGGCGCTACTTCGCGGCCTCATCCGACCACAAGCCCACTTGCCAGAATTCAGGAAATTCCCCATGAGCAGCGAGGTTTATGCACCAGGACTAGAAGGGATCATTGCGGGCGAAACGGCCATCAGTACCGTCGAAGGCGGACTGCGCTATCGCGGCTACCCAATCGCGGAGTTGGCCGAAAATACACAGTACGAGGAGGTCGCGTATCTTTTGCTCTACGGCGAGTTGCCCACTCGCCGGGAACTCGAGTCCTTTCGGCGACGCCTGGACGAAGCGCGTCTGCTGCCCGGCGAACTGGTGCGGTTCTTGCGTAGCCTGCCGCCTGGAATTCCTTACATGGACGTAATGCGTACGGCAGTCAGTATGCTGGCTCATTTCGACCTGGGTTATCGTTCCTGGCCCAGCGAACCTACAGCTGCTGGGGCGCTAGAGCGCTGCATTCAGTCAACCCGCCGCATTGCGGAACGCCTGCTGGCGCAGATGGCGTCATGCCTGGCTGCCTATTATCGTTTGTGTCGCGGTCTGGAACCGCTATCCCCGCGTTCGGGTTTGTCCCATGCCGCCCAATTCTTCTACCAGCTTAATGGCGAGGTGCCAGACGAGTTAGCTGTACGTGCTTGCGACGTCTCTCTCATCCTGTACGCCGAGCATGAGTTTAATGCTTCCACTTTCACTGCCCGCGTGATCACTTCGACGATGTCCGATCCGTATTCGGCAGTGGTGGGCGCACTTGGGGCGCTGAAAGGCCCGCTGCACGGAGGCGCGAACGAACACGTTATGCCCTTGCTGCGTCGGATTGGCAGCCCAGAGCGCGTGGAAACTGTCTTACAGGAAATGCTGGCTCGTAAGGAACGGGTGATGGGCTTTGGGCATCGCGTGTATAAGACGGGGGATTTACGGGCGCGCATTCTCACGCAGTGGGCTAAGCGCCTCGCAGAACAACGTGGCGAAACCCTATGGGAGGATATCGCCCAACGGGTCGAGGACTACCTGCGGCAGCAAAAGAATCTGTACCCCAATCTCGATTGGCCTGCGGGACGGCTTTATTACTATCTCGGCCTGCCGATGGAGCTGTACACGCCGATCTTTGCCCTGTCCCGCGTGGCTGGCTGGTGTGCTCATGTAGTGGAACAATGGCAGGCGAATCGGCTGATTCGGCCCCGCGCGCGCTACATCGGACCGCCGCTGCGCCCAGTTGTCCCGTTGGAAGCACGCTGAGCCGCAAAGTCCTTCTTCAGCAGTGGTGGGCGCAAGTCCGCCGCGACAACTCCGAGCACATGACCTGCCTTATGAATCCGCTGCCACCCACTCAGGCCAACGCCATCCCGCCACACCCAACCAAGCGGCTAAACTGCTGCTCGCGGGGAGCTTTTTCTATCGCAATGGCCTGGTGCGTCTGTTGGCCAGGGCTGGCCTGTGCCGGCTTGTACCATCGCCCACTGGCTGATGAACAACTCCAGCCAGTGCCGCAATGGGCGCGCTTTTTCGACAGCGTCATCCCCAAACTGCGGTCGTTCGCTCCTCCTGACCCCTTGGCCGGTTTGCCCCCCAGTCCTTTACGGCAACAGGCCCTGCAAAGGATCGATTTCTTCGCCCGGGCTTCCGACCACGCCCTGACCGCGGACGATTTTGTGGATTGGAGCGGCTGGCTGGTTCGCTTGCTGGCTCGGGATAATCGTCCGACCCTGGAGGAAGCCCGACGTGTTGTGGAGCGGGGGCGCTCCCGTTTTCCCCGGGACTGGCGGCTCCTAGCTCACCTGGCAACTGTCTATCAACTCAGCGGCGAATACGAGCGTGCACTAGCTCTGGCGCAAGAGGCCCTCGAACTGGCTCCCGCGGCGGCGCAGCGCTTTGAGCGGTTCCACGTGCGTTTGATTCTGCAACGCCGGCTGCAAGAGCACGAGCGCCAACTCGGAAGACTTCCCAAGGACGAAGCGGTACTGGATGATTTGTTTGGCCAGCGGTGGTGGGAACGGGGGCTGCTGCCGTGGCCCAGTGGGCACCCGCTCACTGTTCACTCGACTGCACCTACGCAGCCGCCGGCCAGCGCCCCGCCAGCCGATGCTGGCGAAGTCTTGCAGCAATTGCTTATCTGGTTCCCTTTCGATGGGCAATTGTGGTGGCTGTTGGGCGAATATCTGGTTGCCCAGCAGGAATGGGTTTACGCGGTCCAGGCGTTGCAGGCGGCGAGTGATCTGCGAGTAGGCGGCAAGGTTTTCCGACAACGCCGCGCTCAGGTTCTCGACCAAGCGGAGCGCCTGCGGGCGCAGAACCCAACGCCTGCGGTGCCAGACATCCCGAATCTGGATGCCGCCAGCGCACCCGCTCAGCGCACACCCCTGTGGGCACGTTTCGACTGGCAAGCCTGGACATTGCTACTGCTGGGTGTCGGGCTGCTGGTATTGCTCGCAGGCTGGCAATTGCGCATTTGGACCCGCCAGGTGCTGCGCCGCTGGCGTCCGCCTCCTTCTTCGTAAACCGGCGCTGCTAGCAGCCGCAATCCCGCACTTACCCGAAAGGCAGCCGACTCGAGGAACATTCTTATGGAAACCGCGTCCCGCCGATTCCTCGAACAGCTTCTCCTCAATCCCAGTCCCAGCGGGTACGAACGCCCGGTGCAGGACGTGGTGCGCCAATGGGCGAGTCGCTTCGCCGATGAGGTCACCACGGATCGCCACGGCAATGTGATAGCCGTGCGTAACCCGCAAGGCCAACCGCGCGTCATGCTCGCCGGCCACTGCGACCAGATCGGTTTCTTGGTGCAATATATTGACGACCGCGGGTTCCTTTACTTGCAACCCATTGGCGGCTGGGACATGCAAATCTTACTGGGGCACGCCTTCACCGTCTGGACAGCCAACGGTCCGGTGACGGGCGTCCTTTCTCGCAAGGCCCCCCACCTGCTCACCTCCGAAGAACGCAAAAAGGTTCCCGAATTTCACGAGGTCTGGCTTGATATTGGCGTTACCAGTCGCGAAGAAGCTGAGCAGCTGGTGCGGTTGGGCGATCCCGTCACCATCGCTCTGGAAATTCGTGAACTCCGCCACCAGTTGATTGCCGCTCCCGGCCTGGACGATAAAGTCGGGGTCTGGGTCGTTATGGAAACCCTGCGGCGTCTGGCCGAAGTACCACTCCAAGCTGCTATCTTCTGCGTTTCCACCGTCCAGGAAGAGATTGGCTTACGCGGCGCTACTACCAGCAGCTACGGTATCCATCCCACCGTCGGCATTGCTGTGGATGTGACTCATGCCACCGATACTCCAGGTAACGAACGCAAGCAAATCGGCGAGGTCGCCCTTGGTAAAGGCCCGGTACTGGTGCGCGGACCGAATGTCAATCCGCGCGTCCTGGAACGACTCGAAGCCGCAGCAGGCGCCACGGAAGTCCCCGTTCAATGGCGGGCGCATCCCCGCGGTACGGGCACAGATGCGAACGTGATGCAACTCTCCCGCGAAGGCGTCGCCACCGGCCTTCTCGGTATCCCCAATCGTTACATGCACAGCCCGGTGGAAGTGGTCAGCCTCGCCGACCTCGATGCCGCCGCTAGTCTTCTTACCGCTTTCTGCCGACAAATTACCCCACAGGACAATTGGATTCCTTGAGAACCGCTCGCCGTTCATTTCCTGACACCTCCACCCTGGCCCATAAGCCCACTGGCCTTCCGCCGTTCTAAGTACGCGCTGCTCCCCACTCTCCTGGAGACTAGCGATCTGGCCGCCGCCCGGTGACGCCTCGCCGCACAACCTCAAGGGCCGCCCATACCAATCTTCGCCGAGCGTCGCTTTCCCGGGCTCCTGTCACGCCTCGAAAAATGTCAGGGGATTCCTCTTCCCCATGCTCTAGACAATCAGCGTTGGCCAGCTTTCGCGCACCCAATTTAAGGAGCCGACGGCGCAGCTGCCGATGTCGGTGAAGCTGGTGGCGGTGGCATAACTCGAGCCGGAACTTGTTCGCCAGCCCCTGGTGCGACAGGAAACACCGCTTCCGAAGATCGCCCCGAGCCGCGGTAAGCGTTCGTATTCTTACAGCCACACGCCCAAGCCAGCTCTAATGCCAGCACTAAACCGACACACAGTTTCTTCATATTCGGCTCCTGCAATCGGACCGTGGGCAGTTTCCTTTCGCGCCTAGGGCCCTTCCTGCCTCAAGCTGGGTCGTTAATTCAAACCAAAGCTAGGTCAGTTTTTGCCAACAGGCAAGCGTGTGATAGCTGTAGCAAACGTGCTTCTTAGCAGGCTCGCATAAACTATAGCGCTTCTAACGATGATAGCGGTTGTCCTGACAGTATCGAAACTGGGAAGATGGCCGAGTTTGACAGGCGCCCAACTTTGAGCTAGGCTTCCAGCGAGGAGAACAACAATGCTACGGCAACGAGCCAGCAGAAAAGCTGCCGCGGCTGTGGAGTTAGCGCTGTTGCTGCCGATCATCATGTTTTTGTTCGTCGCGGCTTTAGATTATGGGCGAATTTCTTATTACTCCCAAATATTAGCCAATTGCGCTCGCAGCGGTGCCTTATATGCTAGCGATCCCTATGCTCCGACAGCGGCACGATACCGGTCCGTTGCGGAGGCCGCCCTTGCGGAAGCCACCGACCTCACCCCGAAACCCACGATTACCTGGTATTATGAACCCGGCTCGAATGGACGTACTTATGTAGTTGTTACCGCCGCCTGGACATTTCAAACCTTGATTAGCTATCCAGGCATTCCCCATACGGTGGCCTTGCAGCGTATCGTGCGCATGCCCTTAGCCCCAGCCGCACCGCAATAGGCATTTACCATGGCGCTATTTCCGAAAGCAAAGAGCCTCTCTCGGCTTACCGATGTACGCGCCGGTGCTGCGCTCGTTGAGTTTGCCCTGGTTGCTCCCCTGGTATTCCTGTTTCTCCTGGGGTTGGTCATAGGCAGCCTGGGGGTCTATCGCTATTTGCAGGTGGCTGCGTTAGCGCGGGAAGCCTCGCGCTGGGCCGCAGTGCATGGTGCCGACTACGCACGAGAAACCGGGCAGCCGCCAGCTACCGCCCAGGATATTTTTCAGCGGCTCATCGTTCCCAGAGCCATCGGCTTAGATATTTCCCGACTTAGTTGTACAGTGACCTGGGATACCAGCAACGCCCCTTCGCGCATAACTGTCCAGAACAACCAGGTCATTGCCGTGGCTAATACCGTTACCGTAACCGTGCGCTACCAATGGATTCCCGAAGCTTTCCTCGGAGGTATTACCTTGCGAAGCACTTCAATTAGCCCTATGTATTATTAGCCCATAAACCCTCGACAAGATCCCATGAACGACTTGGTGCAGCGCACACTGGGTTAATGGAGCACCTACTGCAAAGGTGGCCTGCTTACTCGCTAAGTGCTTATCCCAAACCCTCCCAGCAAGTGACGCTATCATTAACCGCCTAGATATGAAAATTTGGACAACGAGCTATGCGATATTTGCGGCGCCAAATAAGCAATCGCAAGGCACAGGTTGCCGTCTTGACAGCGGTAAGCTTAGTACCCATCTTGGGTGCGGTGGCGTTTGTTACCGATGGCGGTGTGCTTTTGGATCAGCGCCGGAGAGTGCAAGCAACGACAGACGCGGCCGCTTTAGCCGCCGCCTGTGAGCTATATAGGTATTATCCACTTTACCGCGGTTTAGATACCAACGGAGCTGCTCGGAACGCCGCTTTGGAAATCGCGCACCGCGCAGGCTATTCGAGCGGTGAGAACTGCAGCGTGGAGGTTTATATTCCCCCTCGGTCGGGCCTGGCCGCAGGCGAGCCTGGATATGCGGAAGTCATCATTCACGCTCGGCAATCCCGGGCGTTCAGTGCTATTTGGAGTCCAGACCGCTTGACGGTGGCCGCTCGCAGTGTAGCCCGGGCCCGCTGGAACGCGCTTGCCGCCGGTCTCATTGTCTTAGCTCCCGATGGCCGAGCCACGCTAAGCGCTGTTGGGAATGCCCAGGCAGAAGTGCGTAATGCCCCAGTATATGTGAACTCCAATGACCCTGCTGCCGGTCTCGCAGTCGGCAACGGGACTGTTACCGCTCCAGACTTTTATTTCGCCGGTTCTCCAGGTTATTCGACCACGGGTGCGGCGGCCTTCCGCGGCAATATCCATGTCAACCAGACACCAGTACCCGACCCCCTAGCTTATCTCCCTCCCCCCGATCCCAACGCTTTGACTGTGCGAAGCACACGCCCCCTGCGGCTCA
>BEIM01000049.1 GCA_002898995.1 bacterium HR36 | reverse complement strand
TATGTATTGCCGTTGGCGTCGCTAATCAGGCCGGGCGGAAGCATATCGCCGTGGGCCGTTGCGTAGTTATGGACGGCGATGACCAGTTGACGAATGTTGTTGGCGCAACGGGCACGATTGGCCGCTTCTCGGGCTCGCTGAATCGCTGGCAATAGCAAGGCTAGCAGCAAACCGATGATGGCAATGACCACCAGCAGTTCCACTAACGTGAACCCACCGGACACATGAACGGCCGCTCGGGACGCTCCCCCTCGGCTGCGTCTTCGGCTGACCTTGTCCCCACTTCGTAACGCGCTGCACGCTGGGCAACACGCTGCCGACTGTGCCAGACGCAGGCGCTTACGCCTCGCGCTAAAAATTGGCCGCATGACACGCTCCTTTCTGCCGGGCCGGGCTTCCAGGATACACAGAGCTTCGGCCCCCGAGGCAAGACGCGGCCCGGGTTCGGCAGAAAGTTGCGCGTCTGGCTGGATGCTTGAGGGCCGAAGCATCCTTCCGACGCCGACAGGCAGGTCTTCTGGCTTACGGCTCGTAGCGGCTCCACGACAGCCTTCCCACGGACTTGCCGCAATCTTTCCCGGCCGCTGGCAGCTAGCACCCAATTCCTAGGCCAGGGCCTGGCAGCAGCGGTAATTCCGCAGTGGCCCGATAGTCCGCAGCTCGCTCGCCAGCCCAGACGCTACGGACCAGCATGGGCTGCCCTGCCTCGCTAGCGTACTGTGGTGTCCTTGGCGGTGAAGCCCATCTAGTCAGGCTTCCATGCGCCCAAGGTATGAGGCAGGAGGCGAAAGCAGGAGACGCGGCTATCGCCAGCCGGGGAGCCTGGCCGAACACAGCGGCGGCCCCGCGACGGATTCACACCGTCTTCCCTATTCTCCCAGCGCTGCGGCCAGACAGGCTCCGGCACACTTTGCCATTCCGCGAGCTTGTCTGCGACCGAGCGCCAGGCACCTGCCGGCTGATGCGTTTACTATACGTGCCTGATAGCCGATCGGCTAGCGCAAGAGCCATCTGCCTGGTGCAACCTAGCACCCAGGCGTATTATGGCTCACGTAATAGCGCTGCCTGACAGAGTAAGCAGTTTCGTCCTCAGCGGTGGCACAGGCACCGCAGCTATCTTTTCGACTGTCAAAAGGCGAAAATAGTACCAGTTGAGTACGGAAGGCGGCATGCTAAGGGTGTATCGCGAGGTCCCGTAGGCGACGGTCCACTTCCGAAATGCGGAAGGATCTGCCGGAGTAAGGGATGGTCTACAACGTATGGAGGCGGGAATCCAACAGCGCCTGCCAGTGCAAGCAAGCCACCGCCCCTGGTGCAAACCACCAAATAAGCGTATAGAATCTCGCCGAGGGAACGATAGAGAGCGCTCGGCCGTCGGCAGCGGCAAGGGCAAGTGGATACTTGTGGCTCGAGGAGTGTGAACAAAAAAGACGGTGCGGAGGACCGAGCCTTGCGGTGGACACAAACCTTCATTCCGACGCTGAAAGAGGACCCGGCGGAAGCACAAGTGCCGAGCCATCGCCTGATGGTACGGGCAGGTTTGATTCGGCAACTAGTGGCTGGGGCGTACACCTACCTGCCGTTGGGTTTGCGGGCGTTGCATAAGGCCATCCGCATTGTGCGTGAAGAGATGGATCGCGCTGGGGCCCTGGAGATCCTGATGCCGGCGATTCATCCTGCGGAGTTGTGGCAGGAGACTGGCCGTTTTGCTGATTACGGGGACACGCTGATGAAGGTGCGCGACCGCAAGGGAGCCTTGTTGGTGTTGGGGCCCACCCACGAAGAAGTCGTCACCGATCTGGTGCGCAATCATATCAATTCCTATCGGCAATTACCGGTAATCTTCTATCAAATCCAAACCAAGTTCCGCGACGAGCCTAGGCCGCGTTTTGGCGTGCTCCGCACCCGAGAGTTTTTGATGAAGGACGCTTATAGTTTCGACGTAGACGTGCCGCATCTCAACCAGAGCTACGAAAGGATGTATCAGGCGTACTGTCGGATTTTCGACCGCTGCGGTCTGAAATACGTGGTCGTGGAAGCAGAGAGCGGACCGATAGGCGGGGAGGCATCGCACGAGTTCATGGTGCTGGCGGATACAGGTGAGGACGCCTTGGTGGAGTGCGAACGCTGCCGATATGCCGCCAACCTGGAACGGGCCGAGATCGGGGAAGGCGACACGCCGCCGCCCGCACTAAACGAGAAGCAGCTGCGAAAAGTCCACACGCCCGGCCGCAGCACCATCGAGCAGGTGAGCGGCTTTTTGCAATGTTTGCCGCAACAGATGATCAAAACGCTCATTTATTTGGCTGACGGCGAGCCTGTAGCAGTGCTGGTGCGGGGCGACCACGAGGTGAACGAAAATAAATTACGTCGGGTTTTGGGCGCTTCACGCATCGAATTGGCCGATCCCGACACCATTCAGCGCGTTACGGGCGCGCCTGTGGGATTCGCTGGCCCCACAGGGCTGCGGCTGAAAATGCTGGCGGACCGCGCGGTGATGCTTATCAGCAGCGGCGTGACCGGAGCCAACGAAGCCGATTATCACCTAGTGGGCGTGCAGCCCGGCCGCGATTTCCAACCCGATCGCGTTGCCGACCTCCGTGTTGCTTCGGACGGGGATTCGTGTCCGCGCTGTTCTGGTACCTTGCGCCTGCGCCGGGGCATTGAAATTGGGCATGTCTTCAAGTTGGGGACGAAGTATTCGGCCAAACTCGGTGCGAATTATCTGGACGAGAAGGGCCAATCCCATCCGATTATCATGGGTTGCTATGGAATCGGCATCAACCGCATCCTGGCAGCCCTCATCGAAACGAGCTACGACGCCAAGGGGATCATCTGGTCGGTAAGTTTGGCACCGTATCAGGTGCTCGTGCTCCCACTGAACGTGGCGAACGCCGAGCTCATGCGGACTGCGGAGCGTATTTACCGCGAACTCATGGAGCAGGGTATTGAGGTCTTGCTGGATGACCGCGATGCCCGCGCTGGCTTCAAATTCAACGACGCTGACCTGATCGGGCTGCCGTTGCGAGTGGTAATTGGCGAAAAGGGCTTGCAGCGGGGCGAAGTGGAATTGAAGTGGCGGCATCAGGCCCAAAGTTTTACCGTTCCCGTCGAACAAGCAGCTTCACGCGCCGCCTCAGAAATTCGCTCCGCACTGCAGCGCCTCGCCTAAAATGTATCGGGGAAACAGCCACGACGCTTTCCCGAAACCTAGCGCGTTATCTGCTGCGATGCAGACGCCGAAACGATCTTCTGTGGCCTCGGTTGTCTGCATCTTCTGCCTCGATGCCAGCGGATGGCCCGCAGCTTGATAAAACGCGCTCGAGGGCGAAATCGCGGAGTGGTGCCATGTATCGCCGAGGAGGGTGCGCCTGGCTGATTTGGCTGATTGGCGGCATGGTGTCGAGCCTCAGCGGGCAGGTGCTCGACGAGGCAAAATTCTTTAGTCCCGATGCCGCTTTGCAAGCGGATAAGCAGTTGCGTCAATTAGGGCAGAAGCACCGCCTCACCCTGGTGCTCGAAACGTTCGCGCAAGCCCCCGCTGACATCGCCGCTCTGTCGAAAGGCAGCCCGCAACGAGCGGCGGCGTTCCATCACTGGGCCGAACAGCGCCGTGCAGCGCACCACGCACACCTATATATTCTTATCTGCCGTCAGCCTGGTCGCGTCGAAATTGCCGTGCATGAAAGCCTGGCTCCGCGGTTTCCCACAGAGAAGCGGGACGCGTTGCGGGATACTCTGCTAAACCACTTCGGCAAAAAGGAGTACGACGCTGCCTTGCGCGAAAGCCTCGCTCTGCTCACCCAAACTCTCTCCGGGCTTTCGAAGAGCGGGCAGAAAAGCCCGGCAGGACCCGCTTCCTCAGCTCATAAGCCCACGGGCGCGGAGGAAGGGGCGGACCCAACCACGCAGAAAAGCAGTTGGTCCTGGGTTTTTTGGGCGATTTTGCTGGGAGTAGGCCTGCTGATAGTATTTGCTCTTTTCCGCGGACTGGCGCACGCACTGAGTGGCCCAGTAACCCAACAGGCGCCCGACGTGCCTCCGGCAGGACCGGGTTACGGTGGCGGGGGTAGAAGTTTCTTGGGATCTTTTTTGGCGGGTATGTTCGGTGCCGCCGTGGGCAGTTGGCTTTATGACCGATTTTTCCGTGGGGGCACGCCTGCTTATGGGCATGACATTTCGCCTCCTCGGGCCGGAGGCGAACCCTTTGCTGGTTCCTCCCCGCTGGCAGCTGATGACCCAACAGCGCGATACGCTCCGGAAGCCGGCCAAGTATTTACCACTGGTGGCGATTTCGATGCCCCCGCCCAGTCGGGTGCTGATTTCGACGACTCAGTTAGCGAAGCCGATTCGGAAGGCGACGATCTGGTCGCCGGCGACAGCCCCGACGTGGATTACGATGCCGGCGATATCGGCGGCGACCCGGGCGGCACCGACTTTGGCGGCGGCGATTTCGGCGGTGCGGATTTTGGCGGCGGGGATTTCGGTGGCGATTTCTGACACGCCCCTACTCCAACACGTACTTGTGTGGCTACGGTGCTGGCCCTCTGAACCTGTCCGCCGCAGCTCGCTTAGGTTACTGTCCGTCCTGGCCGCGCAAGGGAGGTAGGTCTGCCGGCAGCGGTTCGGCCCCTGGAGGAGGTTGGCCTTTGCCAGCTTGAATATAGGCCGCACGTTGTTGGGCATAGTCGCTGGCGCTGATCTCCTCGAGTTCGCGGCAGCTCTCCCCGCGTTGCCACTGGCGGAAAATCATTTTCAAAAACGGAACACACCAACCACACCCCGTCCCCGCTCCTCCGCACTCTGATAACTGACTGGCTACACGCGGTTTACGTACGCGGCAGAAGTTCATCAATTTCCGCCGCGTGACGTGGAAGCAATAACAAATCTTATCGTCCAAGTTCATGCTTGCGCACCTTATTCCCATTATACTTGGGACTTACGCGGTTGGGATGAGTTTAGAGATGGGCTGAGGTAGATAAGCTCAAATAGCCTTCGCCCTCATACCGACTCTTCCCTGTCCGCAAGCGAGGGCTTTGGGCTGGCGTCTTGCCGCTCCCGCGCGGGTGAAGCCCTTGTCAGCGGTGACGAGCAAGGCAATGGAGTCGAGGCCACTCGCGGTTAGGTCGGTTCGGCGATTATCGCCTCCTCTGAATGGAGTTGCTTGCATTATGATTAGCGCCAGGAAAAGAATTGCAGTTATCTTTGGTAGCTCCTAGCAGTGTTTTTCGCGGAACTCCCGCTTGCTTCGGGCGTCTTAATCTACAGATGCTTCTGCAAAATCCCCGAGAGGAAAGTGGCTATGGCGAGAAACGGCTGGCTTTATGCCATTCTGGCCACGCTGACTCTAAGTGCCGGGCTGAGTTTGGCGCAGGCAGATACCGACGTAGCTGCCTATATGAAGGCTCTCAAATCGGACGATCCGGGTTTGCGTCGTCAAGCAGCTTTGGCTTTGGAGAAACTGGGGCCGCAGGCCAAGGCGGCAGTGCCAGCACTGCGGACCGCGTTGCGGGATTCCGACCAATTCGTCCGCCGCTTCGCAGCTCGGGCGTTAGGAGCAATCGGCGCTGATGCTGCTCCGGCAATTCCGGATCTCATTGCTCTGCTAGAAGCGCCCCAGCGCGAAGAAGCGGAAGCGGCTGTGCAAGCTCTCGCCAGAATCGGAAAGCCGGCGGTTAAACCGCTTGCCCAGGCCCTGGCCTCCACGCAGGACCCGGTGCTGATTCGTGCTATCGCCAGAGCGTTGGGGTCTATCGGGCCGGACGCTGCGGCCGCAGTACCCGCCCTAATCGATCGCATGAAGAAGCCTACGAAAATCCCAAGCAAAGCCGACGGCCTGGCCAATCGCGTGAATATGCTAGCGGCTATCGTCGAAGCTCTAGGCAACATAGGCCCACCCGCTAAGGAGGCCATCCCTGAAATCAAGGCCTTGCTTAGCGATAAGATCCTGGCCAAGAATAAGGACTTTCGCATCATCGCAAATACCGCCATCAAGAAGATTAGCTCCAAGTCTCCTTGATCCAGTCGAGCTCATTAGGAGTAACTTAGTCCCGCAATCGCCTGTTATTGGGGCTTTTCTGGCTGGTTGGTTGGCGCTGCCACCACCGTGGTGGCTTCCTCGCGAATCAAGGGTTCCTTGCCCAGGGAAGCACTTCTCAACTCTATACGAAACCTTGCATCCCCTGGCATCTTTCCACGACATTGCACTTGATAAACTAACACTTGTCCTGGTTCCAACCGCAGGACACTGGGAAACGTAAGACTGTTCCCCGCAAGTTTTGGCACCGTATTCCCGGGTCCGCTACCGGCTATAAACTCTAATTCGGGTGGAATAATGGCGACCAAGCTAACATCGCTATCGGCCAGGGTGCCGGTGTTAGTGATATTGATTTCATAGCGTACCGTGCTGTCTACGATTAGGGGATCGCCGATGTCTACCATTTCCAAGCGCAGCCCCGGCGCCCCGTGAATTTCCAAAGCCGCTTCTGTGGTCTGAAGTACACCCGCATCCGAACGCAGCACAGCGCGGCACACCGCTTTCGGGCTCAATTGTTGTGCCGAACATGTTATGCGAAAAGTCCTGCTTTCCCCAGGCGGCAGCTGCGAAAGAAACCAGGTGACCTCCCGATCGCGAAATTGCCCTCCTTCCCCAGCCGCTACGAAGCCGAGCTCCACTGGCAATTGCCCAACCACATAGAGGTTGCTCGCTGGGGCATTGCCGCTGTTACGCACCGTGATTTCCACTTCCACAGGGGCGCTCACATAGCGTGCAGCAGGCACTTTGATCTCCAACTGCACTTGGGGCTTATCTACCTGCACATTATGGTCCGCGATACTCCGCAAATTTCCGTCGGCCGTTGCGGTTATCCGCACTCGATGTGTTCCTTCCTTGACCGCATTAAGTACTAATGTTTCGGTGCGGCTGGCCCCTGGGGCAATAGTAAACGGTCCGGTTGTCAAGGCGGTGGTACCGGGCGCCTGGGGGTGACTGAGACCGGGATCGAAATCCGCACGCAACATCCCATTCGTCGCAGGGCCGCTGCCTGTGTTAGTGACGGTTATTTGCAAGGTAACAGGCATGCCCAGGCTCACGCGATTCGGCCCTTGCACCGCCACACTAAGTCCCGGTGCCGCTATTTCGGTGATGGCTTCCGCTTCCGTCCGCAGGCCATCCGCCGTGGTTGCCGAACATCGGTTCACCGCGCGGCCTATTTTTTCGGCGCGGAAAGTTGCCTGAATCGCCGCGGACCTTCCCGGCGCGATCGGCCCTAACGTCCAGACTAATTCCCGCCCCTCGACATTAGCTGCCGGCTGCGACTGCACGAAGCTTAGATTTTCCGGAACCAAGTCTCGAACGGTCACCGCCTCCGTCTCTACCGGGCCCGTGTTCGTCAAAGTGAGGACGTAGGTGAGATTCTGACCTGGGGCTGCGTTAGCCGGCCCAGTCTTGGTGAGACTGAGCCCTGCGCTTGCCCACTGAATCCAGGTTTCGCCCCGCGCCAAAACGATTGTTGCGGCACCACTCGCGGCATTCCGAAGAATTTCGATGCCGATACGGGTCGTTCCCGGCTGAGCCGCGGCTAACATCACCTGAGCTATGGCCAAGCCCTGTCCGTCCGTCGGCAATTCTAAGCTGGATTGCTGGGCCGGCAAGAATACCGCGGGCGGACCCTCTAAGATGGTGTAACGGACACGATAACCGCTTAGCGGTGCGTTATCGCCTCGGCGAAAGACGCGCGTAACGAGTTGTACTGGAACACCGGGCCTGCCACTAGTAGGTGGCGGAAATTCCCACGCCGCATCTACCCAAGTCAGCGTAACTGTTACCTTGCGCTGCTCCCAGTTATAGATCGCAGGCGCATAGACAGTCACGTGGGATTCGCCTTCTACGGGCGAAGTAATAACGCACCAAGTTTGACCAGGTCGGATAACAAAATCATCATCGGGTTGTGGCGTACCGCGGGTAACATGATGTTCCCGATAGCTCGTATAGCTAACCGCAAGCCGATCTCCTTCTTTCCAACCGCGCCCCGCATCATAACCACTCTCGTCCACTTCTAGTATATGCCCTGAACCTTCTAACATCCATTCCACCCGACGGCCCCGGCGTGGCTGGCCGTTACGATCCAGGACTGTGGCAATAAGCACTTGTTGTCCACCGACGGGATTCGTGGCCTGCAGCGGGCGCACCTCCAGCCGGACAGCGTAAGGGTCGAAGTTTTCATAATACCCTCGGCCGCGCGGTTTCGCGTGAGTTTTAGCTACCTCTCCTGGGGGCAAGAGATAAGGAAAATAAGATGGATTATGGCTGAGGCAGCCAGCCAGCAGCAGGCCACCCAGCACGGCGCATGCCACCCATCCGGCAATCCCCCTGGCTTTCATCCTTATCACCCGACCGGTCAGGAACGCGATTTCAGCGCTGCCAGGGCTTATATCTTGATCTGGCTCACGCTGCAAGGCCAGATTCTAATTCTGATCCCGGCTGTTTCCCGACACTCGTCTGGGCAATGCCCGCAGTAATACCAGCGGTTCCTCTTGCTCGAGCCGTAACCATTTCAATCTGCGGGACAACTCGGGTCTGCTGCTGGTCGCAACAACTTGCCAGTCGTAATAGTCCTGAGAAGCCTGGGCAAGTTGGTGATAGCCTCGCGCTGTGGCCACCACGTATTTTCCCGCCCCTTTCCTTGCCAGCCACTGCCAGATTTCTTCTGCCTTAAACGTCCGAGCAATGGGCTTACCTACATGATAGCTGAGCAGATGTGCCTCCGTACCATACATCATCACTGGCCCATCTGGAACATATTCGCGCACCAGCCTGGCAAAAGTCCGTTGCTGGCGCACTGCATCTAAGAGAGGAATCCCCCAAGTAACATACGCTGCCCAGATGGTTGCGCCTGCCGTCAGGCTGACAGCGGAAACAATATAGCAACGACGTCGGTATTTAGCAGCCACACTTTCGAGATACTTAGCTAGGCCCCCACCTACAAATAGTGCCAACCCTGGATATGCAGGCAGTAAGTAGTCCACTCGCTTATAGCGCATGAGCGAAAGAAATAGCAGAGGCATTAAGCACCAGCTGAGCGAAAGCCGCAACAAATTATCAGCACGGAACTCTCTTGCTTGAAGGTATCCCAGCCAGGGAATCAAGAACACTATCGGACCCATCAGCAACGGTAATTGAACCAGGTAGAACGCCGGACCCAGCCAGTGAGCATGCCGATCTAATTGACTATCACCGCCTAAGCCCCTGGCCAGGTTATGACGGTAGATAAATTCGCGCACCCATTGGCCAGCTGTCGCTTCATTAGCCGCTATATACCACGCCAGGGCCGGCGCAACCGACAGCAGGATCAACATAATGGCTGCGGGTTCAGGAAAAATCGGGCTGCGAATCCGAAAACTAAAACACCTAGATTTTCCGCGGTACTTAGCCAGCATTTCTGCCACTAAATCCGACCCCGTAACCAGGACAAAAAGAACCAGTGCAATCGGGCCTTTTAGGAGCAGGCCGGCTGCGAGCGACAGGCTGAGGACCGTCAGGGCAGGATAGCGAAGCCATCTTTCGTAACAGTTGCGGGTAGCTATCCACCACGCTGCTAGTGCGATGCTGAATGACGCGGTGAGCGGCAGGTCCACACGTCCCACGTGCGCGAGCCAAACAAAATGCGGCATGAGCATCAAAGCCCCAACCGCGAAAATACCGGCCATTGGCTTACCGGCAAGATAACCAATAGTTAGAAGTGTCAGGGCAATCGCCACAGCACTAAGTGCGGCGGGCAGGCGCACCGTGAAAGCGTCCACAGGCCGATCTAGGAAGCGGGAGGTAAGAACCACCAGCCAGTAATAGAGCGGCGGTTTCTGAAGTTCCTGCCGGCCGTCGTAAAGCCGGGGAATTAACCATTCCCCTTCCAGCACCGCCACCGCATCCTGGGCCGCACGCGCCTCATGGCTACTCCACAGGTCGCGCTGTCCCAGACCTAAGAAACAAACGATAATGCTTAGAACCAGTACAGCAACGGCAGCGAGATGAATCCTCCATCGCCAACACAATTCAGGGGTGTGGACGGGCTTAGTGAGCGAAGTCAGGCTACTTGGCGCTGCAGTTGCCGCTCGAATAAGCGTTGATAGAGGGGACATCTTTGCACAAGCTCCGCGTGCGTGCCAATTGCTTCCACCCGCCCATGCTCTAGCACGATAATCCGATCCGCCAACTCCAGGGTACTAAGGCGGTGAGTGATAATAATCGTGGTTCGATTCCGCACAAACTCACGCAGCGCTTTGTGCAGCAGGGTTTCGCTTTCGGGATCGGAAGCGCTGGTAAACTCGTCGAGAATCAAGATACTCGGGTTAAGCAAAATAGCACGTGCCAGGGCGATACGTTGCCGCTGACCACCGGATAGCATCTGCCCCATTTCGCCAATGCGCGTATCGTAACCATCCTTAAGCTGTACGATAAAATCATGAGCGTAAGCACGCCGCGCTGCTTCTTCCACTAATTCTTGCGGAACATGGCGTAAGCCCACCGTGATATTATTGCGGATGGTATCATCGAAGAGGAGAGTTTCTTGTGGGACGACACCAATTTGCCGGCGCAAACTCCGCAAGGTGAACTGACGGTGGTCTATACCATCGATCAAAATCGCCCCGTGATCAGGGTCATAAAACCTTGGGAGTAACCCGGCGAGGGTAGTCTTACCACTGCCGTTACGGCCAACAATCGCAATGACCTCACCAAACTGAATTTCAAAAGTAATGTTAGTGAGCACGGGGCGTCCCGGATGATAGGAAAAGCATATGTCGCGAAAAACGATATTTTTGCGGTGCTGTCGCAGCAGACGACCGGGAAAGGGACTTACGACGCGCGGGCGACGGTCGAGATAGCAAAAAATTCGGTCCGCGGCGGCAGCACCGGACTGAAGTTTGTTATAAACCGAGGAAAGTTTCCGCACGGGATCGGCAATGGCGGCTAACAAAGCATAGAGTGCCAAAAGCGACTCGGGTTCGAGAGGGTCAGCGGTCATCCGCATGCCCCAGATGTGTGTTTGATTACGCAACACTAAATAGGACCCACCAAGCAAAGCCCCCGCAACTGCCACCACCGCTAACCACTCCATCACTGGACCACTTAGCGCCTCAAGCATGACCAGACGCATGCCCCGGCGATAATAATCGCGCGAGGCCTTATAAAGATGGAGCCGTTTCCTTCCTTCCATGGCAAATGCCTTGACAATTTTGATAGCCAGAAAGGTCTCTTGAAAAACTTTATATAGTTGCGACATGCTCTCTAGCATTCTCCGGCCGGCGCGCTTCATATAAGAGCCGACCTTGCTCATGGTAAAGACCGCTATCGGTACGAGTAGCAGGAACAGCAGCGTCAAGCGCCAGCTAATCATGCAGGCGAAAAACACGCAGCTAAGAGCTTTGAGGGGCTCCGCCACGAGTTTGCCAAAGAGCGTTTTCAAGCCACCGGCCAACGATTCCATGTCGTTGGTAAACCGAGCCATCAGCTCATGGGTACCGTCTTCGGTAAATTGCGTTACATCCAGGCGGAGCACATTATCATAGAGCCGATTACGCAGGTCTAACAAAGCAAGTTGCACGACGCTGCCGACCAGCGCTTCCTGAGCGAAATCAAAGACACCCTTGACGGCCACAGCGATGACCACAATGACGAGCAAGTTGACCAGGGTTTCGAACCGGTCTTCGGGACAGAACTTGTAGATGTAAAGGCGAATGGTTTGCAACCAGCCAAGCATCCAGCGGGCATTGGCCAGGTCGGATTCGTCTTTGGCGAGGTCGCGCGTAATTTCTGCAAGCCGGCGCTCGCGGCTGCGCGAGGGTGGTTGCGTTTCGATGCGTTGGAGTTCGCGGCTCCGGCGTTCGATCAAATCCTGTAAGCGCTCGATGTCTGCTTCTTTGTGACGAATTTCGTTGTCGATCCAGGTTTGCAGATTGGTGTCGCGCGTCAGCACTTTGAGCACGGGGTAGATAGCGGTAAAATTGGCGCCCCATAACAGGGCCACTGCCAAGGCGCAAAACAAGGAGGCCAGCAGACGGCCCCGATATGGCCAGGTAAAGCGCACAGCTCGCAGGAAATTACGCATGGTCTGGTCCCGTGGCCGATGCCGTGCCAGCTTCGGCTAGCGTGCGAAGGTGTCCGTTGATGCATAAAAGCCGCGGATGTACAGTGCATCCGCGATCACGTCGCTTCGGCCAGCGTGTGAAGGCGTCTGTTGATGCGAAGGTGTGGCGGCTGCCTTGTAGCACAAAAACTCTCCGTCCTCAAGAGCAACCGTTCAGCTAAGGGACTTGGAGTCGTCTAGCCTGTACATCGGCAGGAAACAGCGGGCCGTCGCTAGGCAGGGCAGGCTAGTTTTTTGCATCTCTGTTTCCCAGGAGGCGCAGGAGAATTTTAGGGCGACTGCAAGGCCGATTTCGAGGAACCCATGATGGCGGTACGCTGCGGCGAAGGAGAATTGTGGGGCGGCTGCAAGGCCGCTGGAGAACGTTTCTAATTGCGGCGAGTCAACTGGCGTTCGGCGATCTCGATGGTGCACAGCAGGGCCATCGCTTTGTTGAGCGTTTCTTCGTATTCGCGTTCTGGAACACTGTCGTAAACGATACCCGCGCCCGCCTGGATGTAAACGGTCTGACCGAGGATGGCCATGGTACGCAGGGCGATACAGGTGTCCATGTTACCGCTGAAATCGAGGTAGCCGACGGCGCCGGCGTAAGGGCCGCGTCGGTGCGGCTCGAGTTCATCAATGATTTGCATGGCCCGGACTTTAGGGGCACCGCTGACCGTACCCGCGGGCAGACAAGCTCGCAGCGCGTCCAGGGCGGTCTTACCGGGTTGGAGCCGACCGCTGACGTTAGAGGTGATGTGCATGACGTGGCTGTAGCGCTCTACCACCATGA
>BEIM01000048.1 GCA_002898995.1 bacterium HR36 | reverse complement strand
CCGAGATTTGGTCGGGAGTTTTCGAAGGGAAGACCGACGGTACGCCTATTGCGATATTGTTCCGCAATCAAGACCAACGCAGTCAGGATTATAGCGAAATTCGGGAAAAATATCGTCCGGGGCATGCCGATTTTACCTACGACGCAAAATACGGTTTCCGGGATTATCGTGGCGGAGGACGGTCGAGTGCGCGCGAAGCGATTTGCCGTGTTGCCGCGGGCGCCATCGCCAAGAAAATCCTTAGGCAAATCGGCGTGGGCATCGTCGGCTATGTCAAACAAATTGGCGAAATCGTCGCGACCATCCCCGAACCAACTGCGGTGAGCTTGGACCAAGTGGAAGCTAGTCCCGTGCGCTGTCCCGATCCCCAGGCTGCAGAGCAAATGATTGCCCTTATAGAGCAAGTGCGCAAGGAGCAGGATTCGATAGGGGGGATTTGCGAGATCGTGGCTACGGGAGTGCCGCCAGGTCTGGGCGAACCAGTATTCGATAAGCTCAAGGCCGACCTGGCTCACGCTTTTTTGTCGCTGCCGGCGGTGACCGGCTTTGAATATGGGGCGGGCTTTGCCGTAGCGAGGTTGCGCGGCAGCCAGAATAATGACGCCTTCGTCCCTAAACCGGAAGGGCGAATTGGCACGGCCACGAATCGGCACGGCGGAATCTTGGGTGGAATCTCCAGCGGCGAGCCCATCCTTTGCCGAGTTGCAATCAAACCGACTTCCAGTATTCCGCAACCCCAAAACACAGTTACACGCACCGGCCAGGCGACGACGATCGTGGTAAAGGGGCGCCATGATCCGTGTCTGTTGCCGCGTTTCGTAGTAATGGGAGAAGCGATGATGGCCCTGGTGTTAGTGGATCATTGGCTGCGTTGGCGCGCCCAATGTGGCGCGGTGCCGGGCTTAGAAGTGCCGGTGCGCTTAAGCCTACATACTTAGGGCCTAAGCCTTGCGGTGTACGCGAGCATGGCACACCGCTAGTATCCTCATTCCACATCGCGAATGCGAATAATGCGACGGGGGCTGGGTAACACAGTGTCAGCAGGTGCTGATGGAGCCGAAGGGTGAGGTGGAACCAAATCCGGGGAACGCTCTTGCAGTTGCTGTGGCTTATCTGGCTCAGTTGTATTAGGAGTGGGGATAGCCGTAGGCTGCGGGGATGGAGTAAGGCCCGTGCCTGGCGTCGGAGAAGACGAAATGTGCGCTGGAGGATAGACTGCGCTTGGCAGAACACGCCGTTCCCAGGAAGGATCGAGCTGAGGTAATGCCGGCGAGGATGTATTAGGGCAAGGAAGCGCCCTGGGAGCAGCTTTAGGATAACTCAGTATTGAGGCTTGATAAGGAACCGAGGAATGTAGAGACATAGGCTGGGAAACGGACGACCCAGGATTAGCAGGCATAATAACCGTTTGTCCGCTTGCGCTAATGCTGATGGATTCGTTACCGGGCCAGGGACGCCAGGTAGTTGGGAAGTAACCGTAATTGCCACTCCAGGGACTTAGCTGCGGCCTGGGCCGTTGTAAGGAGAATCTGTCCAGAACCTGTCCTAAGCTTTCCCGCGGGAAAATCAACAGTAAGGAGCACAGGAGAAGGCAGCTAGCGACCATCTGGCGAGCCATGATTGATTCTCCAACCCTGTGCTAAGGATATCGCAAATTGACAGGCCGGCGGATAGCGGTATAGCGATAGCGCTCGGCTGGCAGCGTGGTCCCCTGTCGTGGGCCGACATTGAAATACCAGCCAGTGTTCATGAAATAAGTAGGGTGCCCGGTGGCAGGCATTGCTTCCTCTTGTTCGAGGAGTTGCTGCTGGCGGCGCAAATCGCCCAAGCCCAGTTGCAGCTGGCGCAGTGCGCCGCGGAGATCTAATTCGGGGCGCACCAGGGTGAAATAATTGAAACCTGGCCCAGCACCGCGACGCAGAAGGTTGAGATAGGGACTAACAGTTGGCGGACGATACCCCGGCTGATTAGCGGGCTGTTGAGCGCACGCCTCGGGTACAAATAGTGCGGTGAGGCTTAGACCCAATATGAGGCCTATATAGTTCCAGCTAAGCATCGGTTCTCTCCACGCTTGAGGAGATTGAGCAAGTGCTGGTTTGGGCGAAATCACAGGAGAGGGGAATGATAGCGCACGCGAAGTAGCTTCGGGAGCAGCTGGAATTTCTCTAAGTTTAGCATAGGGCGCTGCAGCAGGAAAATGATTCAGAACCCGGTACCTGTCCCGTTATTATTGCCATTACTGACAGCGCGTATCGTAGCGTTGCCAAGCAAGGTGAAGCCGAAGATACGCTCAAAGGGTGTGAGGATTTTGGCCAAGGTGTTGTCGAAAGTAATCCAGTGATCCGCTTGGACATAAATCCGGTCACCGGGCAGGATTTGGTAGTTGGTGGCCGTCGACCCACGGCGTGTAATCGCGTCCCAATTGACTGGCAAGATTTGTTCACCGCCGGCTTCCGGCGGTGCGGGACGTGCGATCCAGATGTGATGCTTGGAGGCCTGGAAAGGTAGGCCATTGACTTTAGCCAGTGCGTCCAGCACTGTTTCGTTGCCCGTGATGGGTAGGGGAATGATTTGCTGCCCATAGCCTCCGCCATCGAAAATGACGTAATATACCTTGCTATTGTAAGCCAGCACATCTACCGAAACTTCAGGGTCCTGCAAGAACTGAGCCAGATGGCGTTGGATGGCGTTTTTGGCTTCGGCCAAGGTCATGCCCGCGACGTACACACTACCGTATGTGCCCAAACCGATCGTGCCGTCGGGACGCACCAGATGTTCGCCGCGAATTTGCTGCAGGGCTCGCGACTCCGCTAAAGTTACGGTGACCTTGGGATCTTTGAGGATGTTGCGGAGATGCTTCTCAATAGTGAGACGGGCTTCTTCGAGGGTCTGTCCGGCAACGCGAACTGAGCCGTAGTGGACGCCGAGCGGAATGGTACCATCGGGTTCAACACGGTATAGCCCCGCGATAGGTTCGTCGGGGAGTGTTCCGGCGACCTGAATCAGGAGAATATCCAGCGGTTCGATACGATAAGGCGGCAACGGGATAATGCGGACGGCATCAATCAGCAGGATGTCGGGAGGCTCGACGATGTATTCGGGCAAGGAAACTTTCTGCAGTTCCCGAGGCATATCGGGGAGGTAAACTTCGCCGCGTGGATGAAAGTCGGCACAGCCGGCCAGAAACAAGGCCAGTGCAAGGTAGAGTTGGCCCTGCACTCTCCGAGACGGACTTACCATCGGCAAGGATTCCCCCGTGTCCGTGTAGCCTAACCGTAGTGGGCATCGCGGCAATGGTTAGCCCGGCGACTTCTTTCCCCGCGTTCTCGGGGCTGAACCTAAAGCAAGGCAACCGGAAAATGCTAGACCACTTTCAGTAAGGAAAAGTGGCGTCGAGAGGTGTGCGAGCCAACTGAACGAGAAAATCGCCGAGGCGCTGCCGCAATATGGCCAACAACCGTTGGCCTTTTTCAGCAGTAGCGCTGCGCGGATCGCCCACGCCGGTATCCTCGGTCAAGAGGTGCCACGGACGCGTGATGCTAACCCAGCCGCGTTGCACGGCTTCTAGGCGAGCCGGTTTGGCATATCCTGGCCCGGCCTGCTCGAGCCTTACCAAATCAGGCCTGATAGCCAGCATCAGGCTGGTTTCCATCTCGTCGGCATGTTCTCCGGGAGCGGAGAAAATCTCCCGCTGCACGTCGGCCACCATCCGATACCAATCGCATAAAGCGATAAAGACCGTGGTGCGCGGAAAAAGCTCTCGCAGGATAGGCTTCAGCTCATTGCCCCCATGTCCGTTCAACAGCAGCAATTTGCGAATGCCTTGGCGTTCCAGCGACTCCACCAGGTCGGCGATGATTTTCCCGAGCGTCGAAGGCATAATGCTGAGGGCCACGGCTCCGGGAATACGGAAATAGTTGGTGTTGACGCCGAACGGCAAGGCCGGCAAAAGCAAAACCGGAACGTCCTGCTGGGCGGCCCAGGCACAAGCTTCGCGGGCTATCCGTTCTACCTGGAACGTATCGGTGCCGTAGGGGAGGTGGAGATTGTGCGGTTCGGTGGCACCAAACGGGAGCACTGCGACTTCCCAAGCTGTAGCGCGAACCTGGGCATGGGTCATGTCAGCGAGAGGTTGGAAATCCATCGTATCGCCTTCCGGGTCTGGGTAGGACATCGCCCCGCGTGGCGTGGTGCAGTTGGGCCGTGCCACGGGGAAGCACCCATGGCCAACACGTTTGTAGGGCGCGTTCTCGTAACTGGCCAGGGCAGGCAAAAACGTCGGTGCCCTTTGGTCAGGAGCAAAAGGCAGTGCCTGGGAAAATCGCAGGTCAAATGATCTCGCCAAGCCGCGGAGTTTGTGCTACAAGAGGCAAGCCCAAGGGCCAATTCGTCATCGCGGGAAGCAGATAGGGGTCATGGCACGCTGGCGGATTCGGCACAAATTGATGGCTGGGCTGACCCTAGTAGTCAGCGGTGTAGGGGTGCTGTTCGCTGGCACCCTGTGGGGGCTCTTTTCGTACCGCGGCACCATGAAGAGCATAGACAGCAAGCTGGCCGAGTTGCGCAGCGCTCAGGAGGTGCAAGAAGCCATTGCCCGATTGACTGGTTGGGCCGACGCCGAGCATAAAGCACCTCCATCGGAATTGCCCCAGCGCATCCAGGAAGTGCGTCAGGCGTTGCAGGCTTATCGGGAAAAACTGCAGCAAAGTGTCACCCGGGACCGGGATCCCGACCAGGGCCAGGATGAACGCGATGTCCTGGATGCGTTTGAACAAGCGCTACACGACCTGGAAGAATCGGCGGGCAGGAATGGGCTACCAGTGATGAGCGCTATTGGCGGCGAAGTACAGCCCCTGGACGAGAACGCCTTGCGGTTGCTCAGGCGGCTCAGGCAGATGGCGCCCGAACTGCGCGAAGTGATCCATACCGACCTGAGTCGCCGCATCAAATTGGCGCGGCAGGACTATCGCACCAGTCTGATAGCCGTTTCCGTGGCCACCATTTTGGCTGTGCTGGTGTTGCTCGCCTTGAGCCTGCTGGCGTATCGCTGGATTATGGCTCCCATCCGCGAACTGCACGAAAAAGTAATGCAATTGGCCCAGGGCAATTTCGATAGCCATATCTCCGTGCAAAGCCAGGACGAAATGCGCGATCTGGCCGAGGCGTTTAATCACATGATTGACCGACTGCAGGAAATCTACCGTGACTTAGCCCGCCAGATCAACGAACGAAGCCGGCAGTTGGTGCGCTCGGAGCGCTTGGCCAGCATCGGTTTTCTCGCGGCAGGAGTGGCTCACGAAATCAATAATCCCCTGGCGAGTATCGCCTTTTGCAGCGAAGCTTTGGAGCGGCGTATTGCTGACTTGCTAGCTGAGAAACAGGGCCATCCCGACTACGCAACCATCACGCAGTACCTTGCCATGATTCAGCAGGAGGCGTTTCGCTGCAAGAAGATTACGGAAAAGCTATTGGAATTCAGCCAGGTGGGAGAGAAACATCGGGAACACACCGACCTGGCCCAACTCATTCAATCCGTGCTCGATATGGTAGAGCATATGCCCCACCATAAGGGCAAGACGGTGCGCTTTGACATCCGTCACCGTCCCCGTGTCTTGGTGAACGCCCACGAAATCAAGTCGGTAGTCCTCAACCTGGTAGTCAACGCGCTGGAAAGCATGGATGAGGAGGGTGAACTAACGATCACGCTCGATGTGCAGGAGGAGTGGGCAGTGATGACGTTTTGCGACACGGGATGCGGTATGACGCCAGAAGTGCTGGAGAATATCTTCGAGCCGTTTTACAGCCGCAGCCGCACGGGCAAAGGAACCGGGTTGGGCCTGTCCATAAGCCATCACATCGTGACGCAACACGGAGGGGAAATCGAAGCCCGCAGCGATGGGCCTGGGCGTGGTAGCACATTCATCGTCCGCTTGCCACTGCGCGCCCGCGTGCCGGCCCGCGAAACTTGGGAAATGGCTAAAGCCGCTTGATGGGAGAAGGAGGCCAAGAGTGCAGGCGACGCCCCTACGACGCTTGCGCGTGCTCTTTGCCGATGACGAGCCGCACTTGCGCGAGCTTCTGCAAAGTGAACTGAGCCGGCTCGGTCATCAGGTGACCGTGTGCCCGGATGGGCCTAGCGCCTTGAAAGCGCTGGAAAAGGGGAACTATGATGCAGCCATACTGGACATTCGCATGCCGGGGATGAGCGGGCTGGAAGTGCTGACGCGGATGAAACACATCTCCCCACACACGGAAGCGATTCTGCTGACGGGGCACGCCAGCCTGGAATCGGCGGTGGAAGCGTTGCGCCTGGGAGCGTTCGAATATATCACCAAACCGTGCAAGCTGGCGGAAATCGAGGCGGTGTTGCGGCGAGTAGCGGAGAAGAAGGAACTCACCCTGCATAACCTGGCGCTGCAGCGCCGCGTACGCGCCGCCGAGGGCCCTACTGTGCTTATTGGCGAATCGCCGGCCATGCAGCAGGTGCGGCGCCTTATTGCCACCATAGCCCCTACCGAGGCCACTGTGCTGATCCTCGGGGAAACGGGAACGGGGAAGGAGTTAGTGGCGCGAATCATCTACGAGCAGAGCCGCCGCGCTGCCATGCCGTTTGTTCCCGTCAACTGCGGCGCCCTTTCAGAAAGCCTTGTCGAAAGCGAACTCTTTGGACACCGCAAAGGGGCCTTCACGGGAGCCGATCGGGATCATAAAGGCTTGTTTGAAGTGGCCAACGGCGGAACTTTGTTCCTGGACGAGGTTGGGGAGTTGAGCAAGAACATCCAAGTGAAACTGTTGCGGTTCCTGGAGTCTGGAGAGATTCGGCGTGTGGGCGAAACCGAGCCTTTTCGTACAGATGTGCGGGTCTTGTGTGCTACCAATCGCAATTTGCGGGAGATGGTAGCGCGGGAGGAATTTCGAGAGGACTTGTATTTCCGTATCAACACGTTCGAGATCCACTTGCCGCCACTACGGGAAAGGCGCTCGGATATTCCCGAACTGGCGAGGCATCTGTTAGCGCGTGCCGCCCGCCGGCCGGTTGACCAGGTGGCGGAGTTGCTCCGGCCAGAAACGCTGGATGCTTTGCTGGAACATGATTGGCCTGGAAATGTTCGCGAATTAGCCAACGTCATGGAACATGCTTGGATAGTTTCCGGCGGTGGCGTGATCACGCCCGATCATCTTCCCCGTCACGTAAGCCAGCGTGGACTCAGTGTGAGCTTTGCGCAGGTACGCCAGCACGGTCCCGCCGAACCGGCACCGCCTCGCACCTTACGCGAGGTGGAAATGGAACACGTGTTGCGCGTCCTCGAAAGACATGGGGGAAATAAACCCGCCGCCGCCGCTGAACTCGGCATTAGTCTGAAAACGCTTTACAATAAACTCCACCAACTGGAGGCCGAGCGCAAGCCGACGAGTTAGCGCTTCCGCGGAGCGACGCCCATGGCCAGCAAACCTGGGGTGGAGATGTTGGCGGATGTGCCCGAAGCAAGGCGACCGCCCCGCACTTGGCGCCACAAATTTGCCGACGCCTTGCGCGGGGTGAAATTGGGCATTCGCGGTCAGTCGAGCTTCTTCTTGCACTTTTTCTGCGCCGCCGCGGCCCTAGCCGCCGCTTGGGTCATCGGTTTGGATGGTATGAGTTGGTGCATTTTACTCTTGTGCATTGGTAGCGTCCTGGTAGCCGAGATGTTCAACAGTGCCCTGGAAATCCTGTGCCGCGGTTTGGATGAAAGCACACGATACCGTTGTGCTCCAGCATTGGATATTGCCGCGGGCGCTGTTTTATTAGCCGCGGTTACAGCGGTGCTCGTGGGCGGGCTGGTATTTGCTAATCGGTTGGCGCAATTGTGGCATTGGTAATCGTCGCCCGCCAGAAAAGCAAGAGTGCCACTGCGCCGGCCTGGTGCACACAAGGATGGCTGGCAACACCGCTCGCATGCGAACGTTGGCGGAGTTAGCTACAATTATCCAGGGAAAACAGCGATCAGGCAGAGGAGGCACCATGCGGGCACTGGTAGCAATCCCCGTCTATAACGAGGAACGGCACGTCGCGGAGGTCTTGGCGCAGGTGCGAGAAGTGGCCAGCGACATCTTGGTGGTGAACGACGGTTCGACCGACGGCACTTCCGAGTTGTTGGCGCGAGAAAAAGATATCCACCTGATCGTGCATTGCCGCAATCGGGGTTATGGGGCAGCGATTCGTTCAGCCATGGGGTTTGCGCTAGCGCAGCGTTACGATGTCCTGGTAACGATGGACTGTGATGGGCAGCACGAGCCTTATCGGATACCCGTATTGCTCGAAGCGCTGACTGCCGACACCGACATGGTTTCGGGTTCGCGGTACCTGCGGCGTTTCCGC
The DNA here is from genome assembly GCA_002898995.1 of bacterium HR36. Taxonomy (GTDB): domain Bacteria; phylum Planctomycetota; class Planctomycetia; order Gemmatales; family HRBIN36; genus HRBIN36. Next base: position 4,744 of record BEIM01000048.1, on the reverse strand, counting down.
CAGGATAGCGAACCACCACAAGACCGCAGACGCATCAATCAGTTGATGACGCAGGAAATCAACGAGCGGCTAGGACTGTGCATCACCGATGCCTTCTGCGGCTTCAAGGCCTATCGAGTGGCAGCGTTGCGCGACCTGGATCTGACAGAAGACGGATGGGCCATGCCGGTGCAATTGTGGGTCCAAGCGGCGTTTTTGGGCTGGCGGATTCGCGAGGTAGCGGTGCCGCGCTTGTATTTGGACCCGCATCGGGCCTTCGGTGGGTTATTGGATGATCCGGAAGTGCGTTTGGCCCACTACCGGGAGGTTCTGGAACGGGAATTGGCTCGATGTCTGGCAGTGTGGCGGGGAGGCAGCCGCGGATGAGCCTGGCGAGGCTGCGAGCGCCGGCAGAGCACGGCCAAATACTCGTCGCGCCTCCTGCAGACACCTGGGGCCGGCTAGTTGCAGAGAATGCTCAGCTTTGGCGAAAAGCCCAGCTACAGTTTTGTGGCATTCTCCTTGCGGACTGGCGCCAGAGCATGCGCCAACTGGTTTCTGAGTGGGCGGCAGCGCAGCTTCGGCGCTGGGGAACTTTGCCTGCCTGGCCCGCAACGGGCTGGTTGGTAACCGGACATCAGCCCGAGTTCTTTCACCCTGGCGTCTGGGCGAAACATATTGCGTTGGCCGAGGCGGCCCGCCGCTTGGGCCTGGCGCCTTTAAACTTAGTTGCAGACCATGACCAGCCAAAAACGCTTGCCTTGCGCGTTCCCACGACAAACGACCACACATTGTCCGTGGCCTGGGTGCCATTTTGCCAAGCCGCTCCCGGGCTAGCGTGGGAGGAATATCTCCTTAGCTCGGAATGCGGGAGTTCTCACAGTTACCACATGCAGACGAACGATAGCGCGACTGCCCACGTGAGCTCTGGTGCGGGCGCTTCTTGCTGCTCGCGGGAGCTACTTCTCCGCCTGCCCTCACACGTGTTGACGGTAGCGGGTAACTTACTTCCCGAGTTGGTTTTGCCCCAACTGTGGTCGCATTTGGCACTGCTGGCCGATCGTTTCCGTTCTGGCGGCTCACTGGCGGAACTGCTGGCAGGGGCACGGCGTCTCTGGGAGGAGCGCTGGGAATTGCATAACGGGGAGCTTCGTGTTTCTACGCTCTGTGGCGCAGAAGGGTTTCTGGCCTTTGTAGCGGAAATTCTGACAAACCTGCCTGCGTTCGTGCAGATGCACAACGCTGAACTGGCGGCTTACCGCCGGGAACATCGGTTGCGCAGCCGCACACACCCGGTACCACCACTGCTGCTCGAAGGAGACTGGTGCGAGGCACCTTTCTGGGTATGGTGTCCGGGACAACCGCGTCAGCGTCTCTGGGTGCAGCGTGCCCCTGGCATGAATGTGTTGCGCTTGGGAGAGCATGGGCGGACTCTTAATATCCCATTGGCGCGCAGCCTAAACGATCTCAGAGAATTCGCCGACGCACTTCGCGCTGCGAATTGGAAGATCCGACCGCGGGCGCTCACCCTGACCTTGTTCGTACGCCTGTTCGTGGCGGAGATGTTCATCCACGGGATCGGCGGTGGCGTTTACGACCGTTTTACCGACAGGTTGTTGCAACGGTATTGGCGTCTCGAGCCGCCTAGGTACGCGGTGGTTTCCGCCACGTTACATTTACCCCTTCCCAGACCCACACCACCACCTCATCACCGCGACCAATTGCTTCACCACTTGCGCGATTGCCGCTATAACCCTGAACGCGTTCTCCCTCCGGAAATAATCGCTCGCCCAGAAGTGCAACATTTGGTCGCCCGCAAACGGGAGCTGTTGCGTCAATGGCCGGGAGCCAGTCTGGAGCAACGAAGAGCGCTGCACCGCGAGCTATCGGCGATACGCCGAGCCTTGCAGCCACTCGCCGCAGTCGCTGCTGCCCAAATCCGCAGCGCGTTGGAGGCGGTGGCGGCTTATGAGGAGCAACTGGCCCTGGCTGAAGATCGGGAATGGGCGTGGGTGCTGCACAGCGACCGTGCCTTGACACAACTCGTCGCACGCATGCGTGAGGAGTTTGCTCGGCTGGGCCAATGACTGCTCTGGCAAGACCATATAACCAGGCCGAGCCGCTTTGAGAGGGGCTCGGTATTACGCGGCTCGTCCCAATGTTTGTGTTGGGCGAGCGAGGACCTGTTGGATGCGCGACTGTTTACGAGCCACCACCTCGTAAAACACTCCGAGCAAGGACTGATATAAATCGTCCATAGTCCAGCGGCAAGCGGCAAGGCGAGCGTATTCAGAACAGCGCTGGCGAATGTCGGGTTGAGTCAGGAGATCCAGATACTCAGCCAGCCGCCAGTAATCATGGGGATCGTCTAACACAAAACCGTCCAGCGGCGGACTAAGCAATTCGGCAGCTCCGTTGTAGCGGGAGGTGATCACAGGCAAACCGCATGCCAGGGCTTCCATCACCACCAGTGAACACGGATCGTAAAACGTGGGATGTACTACGAAATCTGCGGCGAAGAAGCAGCGGCGGACATCGCTCTGGTATCCCAGGAAGTGTACTCGATCGCTCACCCCGAGCCGGGCCGCCAGTTGGCGGTAGGTTTCATCTTTACGGCTACCACAGACGATCAAATGCAACGGTTTTCCCCGCAGGACCTGCATGGCGCGGAGCAACGGCACCAGTCCCTTGAGCGCATAATTATGGCCGACAAATAGGGCTACCGCTGTGTTCTGCGGAATCCCCAACGCCTGGCGCGTTTCGTGACGCAGCTGTTGGCGGTCGCGCTGGCAGAACCGCTTCGGATCAATGGCCGCGTGCAGCACTCGCATCTGTTCGTCGGGGATGTGATAATAATCGCGGCAGTGGCGCTTGACCATCTCACTCACCGCCACGATAAGCGGGCGCCAACTCCGCGTAAACTGTTTGCGTTCCAGTAGCAAATACGACCAGTGGCAAATATCCAGAAAGCGCCAGCCTCGCGCCAACCACCTGGCCCATGGGCTGCGGTACTTGAGCAAGTTATGTTCGGCATTGGCAATGTGCAAGCCGCCACCTAACACGAGCACATCCTGTCCCCAGGTTTTGACGAAGCCGACGGTAACATCGAAGTCGTGCTGCTGCAAAGCCCGCTCACAGGTTTGGGCAAAATACCAAGGCCGCAAGAAACGCGGCATCCACCGCTGGGGTAAACGGTGGAAAACCAAGCTTGCCGGCAGGGCCTGGGCATCGCGTTGCCAAGCGAAAAGGTGCACCTCGTGCCCGTCACTGACCAGCCGGCGAATCAAGTCCACGATAAACACTTCCATGCCCCCGCGCGCGGGATAAACCTTGTCGTAACACAAAGCGATACGCAACGGTCGTCGGTTGTGGTTTACCTCGGGTGCGGCTGGCGCCGGGTTTTGGCGATGCTTTTCTTGCGGTTCTAATGCTCTGCCGGCCAACAACGCGGGCGGCGGGCCCGCCTGGGAGTTGGACCGAATCGGATCCCAACTGAGTGGTGGGCCTTCTGCAGAATAAGGCTTGGGCTGCCGTTTGGCATGACGCGCATTTTGCCACCGATAGCGCTCGGCTTTGCGAAGCACGCGGTGGGATAACCGTTCCTCTTTGGGGCCTAGTACCTCCTGGCCAAGATATGCACGGAAGAAAACCCGCCAGTCCGCGGTTCCCAATCCTGCCACAGACATGGAAAAAGCCAGTTGCGCCAGGTCCTTAATCCGCCAGCGCCACAATAGGAAACGATGATACCTCATGCGGTGCAAGTCAATCAGGTAAATCCGTTGGCGCAAGTCGGCGCCGGCATGCAAACAATCAGCGGCGATGAAGAAGTGGCAAAGGTAGAGGTCTTTATGAAATCGGCGAGCCTCATGCAGGCGGCGAACGATACGACCCAGCTCAGACAGTAAAGCCGTCTTCCATTTGCGGAATTCTTCGGGAGCCAAAGCTTGCCAAGCCCGCGGAATGGCCTGGTGTAAGGGGAGCATATTGGCGAGTTCCCGCACCGCTAGATAGCTTTGCAACTGTAACCCCGGGCCGATCTGCTCCCCCACAGCCAGCGCTTCGGGCACACAGAAGCCCGCGGCGTCTGCCCAACGCAGATTGTCCCATTCTTGCATAGCACTCGATCGCCCAGGGCAGAACAAGGAGGTAATCCTTTGCCACCACGGCAAGCGGTAATGCCGCTTCAGAAAAACCGTCAATGAACCATCGCTGCTATGTGCCTCGAGTTTGCCAACGGAGCGCCCCTGTTTGGAGCTGACAATTTCCCGCACCGAAAAGCGCAGGACCTCTTGCACGGAAACCGCACCGAAGTAGCGCCGCCAAAGCTCCGTGCTCTGGACACACACTTCTCCGCGCCACCAGCGCTGCCACCAGGTTATCCAAGGCATTTTGCCCTCCTGCTTTAAACCCGGTCGTGAGTGTAGAGTCTGCTTACGAGAACTGCTCGACACTGCTCTTCTTCCTGCTGACGGGCACTCACCCAACTGGCCCATAGTTCCATGCGGCGATGCACAGCGTTTTTCGCGAACTCGCGATTTCGGATGGCTTGGTGGGGCTGTAGCGATTCCACAGTGTTCAGATAAGTTTCCAGGACGTCGTCCCAAACCTGCCACACCCACTCGGATTCCGATAGCGAGGCGCCTAATAAAGCCAATTCCCGCCAGCGCTCAGGCCAGGGAACTTTTTCCAACCAGTCTGCCCGGGCCAGGTCGAGAATCGCTAACTGTTGATCGGTCACCCGCACGAAAACGTGCCAGTCATACAG
>BEIM01000047.1 GCA_002898995.1 bacterium HR36 | reverse complement strand
GGACCTTCTACGCGGCGCCATCGCCGGACGCGGAGCCGTTCGTGCGGGTCGGCTCCCGAGTGCAGCCCGATACGGTGGTGTGCCTGATCGAAGCGATGAAAGTTTTCAATGAGATTACCGCGGATTGCAAGGGAGTGATCGTGGAGGTGTGTGTGCAAAATCAGCAACCGGTGGAGTACGGTCAGGTGCTTTTCCGCGTGGACACTTCAGCGTGAACGGAAGGAGCCATGTTCCAGCGAATTTTGGTGGCTAACCGAGGGGAAATAGCCCTGCGCGTGATTCGCGCCTGTCGCGACCTGGGGATAGAAGTCGTGGCGGTATATAGTGAGGCCGATCGAGGTGCGCCATGGCTGGAATTGGCCGACGAGGCGATTTGCATTGGCCCAGCCCCAGCCGCGGAAAGTTACTTGAACATCTCCCGCATCATTGCGGCAGCGGAAGTGGCCGATGTCGAGGCGATACATCCGGGCTACGGCTTTCTCTCAGAGAATCCGCATTTTGCCGAAATCTGCCGGTCGTGCAACATCGAGTTTATCGGACCTCCGGTCGAAGCGATGCGCAAGCTCGGCAACAAGCACGAGGCTCGCCAGCTGGCTAAGGAAGCCAAAGTACCGATCGTGCCTGGCAGTGACTTAATCGGCAGCGATGCCGAAGCGTTGCGGGTTGCGCGGGAGATAGGTTACCCTGTACTCATCAAGGCAGCAGCCGGAGGCGGCGGCCGCGGCATGCGCATCGCCCGCAATGACATCAGCTTACAGGCCGCCCTGAAACAGGCCCGTGCCGAAGCGGAGAGCGCTTTCAAGGATGGTTCGGTGTATCTGGAAAAATATCTCGAGCAGCCCCGCCACGTGGAAGTGCAAATCATCGGTGATCAGAAAGGGGACGTGGTCCATCTCTGGGAGCGCGATTGTTCCACGCAACGCCGCCATCAGAAACTGATCGAAGAATCGCCTGCCCCCAATCTTTCCCCGCAGCTGCGGGAGGAGATCTGCAAGGCTGCGGTTCGCCTGGCCAAAACGGCGGGGTACTACAACGCCGGTACTTGCGAGTTTCTTGTGGATAAGCATGGCAATTTTTATTTCATCGAGGTCAACGCCCGTATCCAGGTCGAGCATCCAGTAACCGAGTTGGTAACAGGCATAGACCTGGTACGGGAGCAAATCCGAATTGCCGCTGGATATCCACTCAGCTTCACCCAGAAACAGGTGGTGCATCGAGGAGCGGCAATCGAATGCCGCATCAATGCGGAAGACCCTTATCGGGGATTTGCTCCCTGTCCTGGAACGATAACCAAATGGCGTCCCCCTGGCGGCCCGGGGGTGCGTCTGGATACGCACGTGGCTCAGGGTTACCGTGTTCCTCCCAACTACGATTCCCTGATTGCCAAACTGCTCGTCTGGCAATCGACGCGCGAAGAAGCGCTGGCGGTCATGCGGCGGGCGTTGCGGGAATTTAGCGTCGAGGGAATCAAGACAACAATTCCTTTCCACCGCGAAATCCTCAACCAATCGGCATTTATCGAAGGGCAGGTGGACACTACTTTTGTGGAGCGCTTTTGGCTGACTGGTGAACAGGGGGGACGCGATTCCAAGCCAGCGTTGGCGACCCGATAGCTCCGTGAACGAAAGTCGCCTCATCGGGTCACTAATAAAACGAGGCCAGGAAGAGCCTCGGCGTGTGAGAAGTCTGCTTAAACTGACGCCTATTCTTCACAACCCTGCCAGAAGCAGGCAGCCGGCGACTTAGGAAGTCGGTCGCACAGCTCGATTCTGATAGCGCGAACGCCGCGAATGCCATCAGGAAAGGGGGTGGTTTGTGCCAGCGTTACCGCTCAAAACGGTGTTGGCCTACTTGGATGATGTTCTGGATCCGCAGCAGCTGCGCGCAGTTGGCGCTCAGATCGCCGAAGATCAGGAATTACGCCAACTACTGGAACGGATTCGGTATGTACTGCGTCGCCGGGATCTGAACTTGGAAACGCACCCAGAAGACGAATTACCCGGAGCGGAATTTATCGCTAAGTATCTCGAAGGCGATCTTCCAGAGGAAGCCGCTCGGGAATTAGAACAGCGCTGCCTGGAATCGGATGCCGTGCTGGCGGAAGTAGCGGCGTGCCACCAGATGCTGCACAGCGGCATTCCCACTCGGTCGCAGAGCATCCCGCCTCAGAGTTATCGGCGGATGTATCGCCTGGTGGGTGAACAAGGAACGACGGGACCCGTACAGCCTAGCAGGGTCTCCACAAGTTCAGAGACAATCTCGGCACTTCCGCCACAGGAACGGATGCTGTTGCTGGGATTGCCCACGGTACTGGAAGGCCCATGGTCGAGACGTCTAGTGCCAATTGCGCTTATCATGGCTCTCCTGCTCGGCTTGGTGCTATCGCTGTATTTCGCACTCATCCGGCCAGGTTCTCCAACCGAACTGGCCCGCGCCGATACAGCAGTTTCGAATCAGGTTGATAATGTGCCTCCTGCCGAAGAGAAAAAGGCAAAGCCCTCGCCTGCCCCAGTTGGCGCAGAGTTCGATGCTTCACAAAGACGAACGGTAGCGAGCGGGCTGGTTTTGCTGCCTGTAATTCTCAGCCTCCAGCTTTTGTGCCCTGGATGTTACACTGTAGCGCTTCTGCCCGATGAAGCGTGGAAGGAAGCGGCACCGAAGCCCAAGCCAGTCGAAGTCAGCCCGCCTGTCGTCCAGGAACCGCTCGACGTTCCTGCTGAGGCGGAGCGCTTGCCGGCCGAGTGTAAGCCGCGCGAGTTGGCGACTCTGCTTGGGCCAGTCCACGAACCCCGTGCCGGCAACGGGCTTTTGGCCACTCACGCCGCTTTGGGCATTCAGGAAACCTTACTATGGCGCTGGCATCCTGAAGGGCAGGTCGCTCAGCTTCTTAAACCCCAGGAACGAATCGCGGCGGGCAGCCGATTGCAAGTGTGGCCCGGCTATCGGGCGACGCTTCGCCTGGATAGCGGCGTGCTCGTGGAATTGGTGGGCAATATTCCCGAGCTGCAACCAGAAACTGTGCTTGACGCTTCGCTGCATCTGCACTTACCCGAAGCGCCTTACCATCTCGATGCCACCTTAGAACGTGGCTGGTTTATCATCACGGGGCGGAAGGATGAATCTTACCTCCGCTTACGGCTGGCAGGGGAAGTGTGGGACATGGTCCTGCCGCCAGGAAATACTCGACTTTTCGTAGAAGTACAATGGCGTTTGCAATTAGGGGCCGAGCCGCCGACAGCGCGCCCATTCCTCGCTTTTTACACGGCCGCGAACGGCGTGCTCTGGCGGCGTAGCCAGGCAACAGGCGCGCCGAAAATTCATCGCGTACCCGCTCAGTCCATGGCGCTGCCCGATGCACCAATACAAGGGCGTTTGGCAGTGGATGCGCCACAGCCAGCCGCTGCAGACTCTTGGATTCTTCCTTACAAAACCCTGCCAGCCTGGGCCTCGTCCGCGGTAAAACCTTCGCCTACTCTCCGCGATAGCCTCGCGACTTTCCAGCGCCATGTATTTCAGCGAGCCTTGGTGGAAAATCCCACTCGGCCTTGGGACGGTGCACGCCAAGCCTTGCTGGAACAACTCAGTGATGCCGAACCGGTGTTGCAGCGCCTCGCTGTTTTCGGCTTGGCGGCTGGCGGTTTCCTCGAAGACCTCGCCCGTGTTCTCGAACACCGCCAGCAACCGGCCATTCGGCAAGCCGCCCGGGAAGCTTTGCATTACTGGCTTGGGCAATATCCCCAACGTGCTGGAGATTTGCGGCAGGTGTTGATGCAAAAGCTCGGCTATTCAGTCAAAGAGGCTGAGCTATTCGTGGAGCTGCTCCGGGGCTACAGTGGGCCGGGTCGGGCCGTTGCCGAACGCCTGCTCGAAATCATGCAACAGGAACAAAGCCCCGCTTTGCGTTACCTTGCTGTGGCCAATCTGCGCGAACTTTACCCGAACCTGCGGGACGGTTATTCTCCCGATGCCAACAAGGAAGCCCGCGATAAGGCCATCTCAGCCATCCGCAAGCAGTTTCCCTGAAGCGGGCGCTTGGCAGATTTCAACGGCAGATTTCAACGGCATATTTCGCAAGCTCGGAATTTGTCGCGCAGATGATACGAGAGGGGCGGACGTCAGCCGGCTGCGTGGATAGGGTGCTTTAGCTTCGGCTAGCTGGAGTTTGACGGAGCAGGTAGCGGGGACACGCTAGCTCAGCGAGAGCCAGCCCGACATTTGCGATGCTTTCGGCTTTTAGCCCCGACGACGTGTTGCGTCATACAAATGTGCAGCCTTGTTCATCAGGCGTGCAGGGTAGCTTCTCTCCCAAGCCAAGAGCAACTGGCGTAAGTCGTGGGCGGCGGCAATCGGTAGCGGCTGTCATTGGCCAGTCATGGCAGCGCGCAGCCCCGCTCCTGGAACACACTTCACCTTCGCAGAAACCCCACACACCGAAAAAGCGCTTCCGTCCGCGGCAAGGCCGAGGTTATCGCCTCAACTTGGCGAGACTCTACTTGACCACACCGGCGGTTTCTCATTACCTAAACAGCAGGCCTCCGCTTACGACTTCCTGAAAGGCTAGCGGGTGCCAGGGAAAAGACAGCGATAATTAGCTGCTACTTGGCGAGAAGCAGGCAAACTTTTTGACGAGACGGGAAGAGCAACGGGGCAAGAGACACCATGCGTGCGGCGGAAGTGATTTGTGCTGGGGTGATCGTGGCCGACCACGTCTGCGCTCCCATTCCACGTTTGCCGAACCCGGGCGAATTGGTCTTAGCGGAAGATATGTTGCTGACCATAGGGGGATGCGCCGCTAATGTGGCCGTGGATCTGGCAAAGATGCAAATCGCCTCCATGGTCGTAGGCCGTGTTGGTGACGACCCCTTTGGCACCATCGTGCAGCGGATGCTGGAGCAATATGGCATAGACACGAGCGGCATTCGAGTTTCGCCACGGCGAGCCACTAGCCAGACCATGATTATCAACGTGGCCGGGCAGGATCGGCGCTTTATTCACATATTCGGCGCCAACGCCGATTTTACCGCTGAGGATTTGCGCGCCCACATCACACCGCAGACGAAGGTTTTATACCTGGGCGGATATCTTCTGATGCCGGGCCTGGACGATGGAGAGCTAGCGGTCATTTTCCGCCAGGCACAAGAAGCGGGAACAAAAGTGGTGTTGGATGTAGTGGTGCCGAGTTCTGCTCAGACCTCGGGAGGTCAGGAAGGAGCCGCCTTCGCTTACCTTTCGCGTTTGCGCCAGGTGCTGCCGTATGTGGATGTCTTCCTGCCCAACCAGGACGAGGCGCAACTCATCTTGGGTGAACGGGATCCTGTAAAGCAGGCAGAAAGTTTCCAGCGTCTGGGGGCGCGAACCACAGTAATCACAATGGGCGGGGAAGGAGCGGTGCTGATCGGCGAACGCGAGCGCTACCGAGTCGGGGTGTTTTCCGTGCCCTTTGTGGATGGGTCTGGCGGAGGAGATGCGTTTGACGCAGGCTTTATTTACGGATTGTTACGCGGCTATGATGCGTTGGGATGCTTGAAAGTGGCCAGCGCCCTGGGCGCCAGCTGCGTGCGTGCGGTCGGAACCACACCGGGCGTTTTCACCGAACAAGAATGCCTGGAGTTCTTGCGACAGAACGAGTTACCGACGTGCCAACTCTGAAGCGGACGCGCTGACCTACACTTGGATGTCTCGCTCGCAATGACAGGGAACCCCTGAGGTAATCTGCGATTACGAGCACTGTCACCGTCGGTGTGCTCAGGCCCAGCGGGCACGATTGGCAACGGGGGCACCAGTTTCCAAAAAAGGGCTAGTTAGGTTTACCGAATCCGCTTATAATATTCAGGCCAGCCCAAGCCGGTGAGGCCTGCGAAATAGGCAAAGCCATTTCCGCACTAATCGGCCAGAGCCAGGGTCGTGCTATCGATCCGCCAACAGGCGGATTTTTTGTTGGCGGGATAGACGATCAGCAGGAGAGGCTGGGGTCGGGGAGTGAGCCGCCAGGGCAACGGTCCACCAGGCACCGTAACCTACCGTAAGCGAAACTCCCCCCGCAAGTGGGAGAATGCTTATGAATCCAAGTGAAGTCCTTCGCCTGGTAGAAGCATTACATCGGGAGCGGGATTTGCCGAAGGAAACCATCTTCAAGGTTCTCGAAGATGCGTTGCTGTACGCGGCGCGCAAACACTTCGGCGAAGATAAGAGCGAACTGGTGATTCAAATTGACCGCAAGACCGGTCAGGTTCACGCCCGCCACGGAGAGGAGCAGATTTCGCCAGAGGTGCTGGGGCGAATTGCCGCCCAGACGGCCAAGCAAGTCATCATGCAGCGGATCCGTGAGGCCGAATCTGCCCACATTTATGAGGAGTATGTTGGCCAGAAAGGTCAGCTTGTTCATGGGATGGTCACCCGCCGCGAAGAAGCGGGGCGCGGCCGCGGAGGCTATGTGGTAAACCTGGGGCGTGTAGAAGCCTATCTGCCCGCCACCCGGGTCATTCCTGGCGAGGAGCTGCGGGTGGGCGATCGGGTGAAAGCTATCATCGAAGACGTGCGCATGGAAGGGGGACGAGTACGTATCATTCTGAGCCGCACCAGCAACGATTTCGTGAAACGGCTATTCGAACAAGAGATTCCGGAGGTGGCCGACCTCACCGTGGAAATCCGCGCCATCGCGCGTCGGCCAGGCACGCGCTGCAAGGTCGCCGTTACCTCCAACGATGCTCGGGTCGAGCCGACGGGGGCGTGCATCGGCGTGCGGGGAACCCGTATCCGCAACATCATCGAGCAACTCGGTGGCGAACATATTGACGTGGTCCGCTGGCATCCTGCCCCAGACGCCTTCGTCAAAGAAGCATTGCAACCTGCGGAAGTGAAGGAAGTTTTGCTGTTTCAGCAGCTCGGCCGCGCCGCCGCTCTGGTTACCAAAGACCAGCTTTCAAAAGCTATCGGAAAAAGCGGGCACAATGTTCGGCTGGCGTCTTTGCTCACGGGCTGGGATATCGAAGTGATGACGCACAAGGAGCTCAATACGACTCTGGCCAAGGCGGAAGAGGCTTTGCAGGAAATACCCAACCTGACCCCTGAACAGGTCGCTCGCATTATCGAGGATGGCTTTTGGTCGTTTAGCGACTTGAGCTGTGCGGAACCAGAATACCTCGCCCAGTTGCTTGGCATTTCCATGGAACAGGCTGAGGAAATCATTGCGTATGCGGAACGGCGGGCCGAGGAAGAAGAGCGTCAGGAACCCAAGCACTTAGGTGAGGCCCTCCGTCGCACTCAGAAAGCGGCCGAACAAGCTGGGGAACCAATTGGCCCTGTGCAAGAAGTGACTGAGGTTCCCAGCGAAGCCGCCCAGTCTGCCCTGAGCGAGACTGCGCCGACGGAGGTGAGTGACGTTGTCGGCGCTTCCGAAGAGGCTAACAAGCCCGTGTCATCGCCAGCCGCGGAATTGAAAGCCGGCCGCACCAATAGTCAATTGGCGCCTGAAGCAACAGGTGCGTCGCCGGAAATGGAGCCCGATCCGAACGCAGCAAACCAGAGCGAGCCAGCCTCCCAACCAGTTACGTAACCGTCGAGGTGCGTGAGCCATGGCAGAAACTGGCCTGGTAGCGGCGATGACAGGGCCGCGCGAACCTTTCGTTCTTCTCGAATTCCCCGTGCCCGACCCGCAGCCCGGAGCCATCCTTGTCAAAGTCCATCTGGCCAATGTTTGCGGTAGCGACTTGCACCTATGGCGCGGTGACTATAAGCCGGCTGATCCAGGGGGCAGTAAGTATCGCAGCGTCGGTCATGAAATGGTGGGCACGGTGGCCAAGCTCGGTCCGGGAGTCAACCGCGATTCTGCTGGCCAGCCGTTGCGTGAGGGTGACCGCATCGTCTATCGTTACTTTTACCCGTGTGGGCAGTGTCGCGCCTGCTTGCGGCGACAAACGCCCCGTTGCCTCCACGCCATGCGCTACCGTTTCTCTCCTGAGGTTTGGCCACACTTTAACGCCGCTTACGGCCAGTACTACTACCTCCACCCTGGACACACGGTGTTCCGCGTACCCGACAATGTCACCGATGAAATGGCTGCCCCAGCCAATTGTGCCCTGGCTCAGGCGATTTACGCCCTCGAACAAGCAGGAGCAGGCTGGGGCGATCGGGTAGTGATTCAGGGAGCAGGCGGAGTTGGCATCACTGCTATAGCGGTGGCCCGGGAACTGGGAGTCGAGCAAATTATCGTGCTGGATGCGGTCCCCGAACGGCTGGCCTTGGCCCGCCAATTTGGCGCCGACGAAACGCTTTGTCTCCGTGATTTCCCAACACCGTCGGAGCGCGTTGCACGAGTGCGGCAACTGACTGGCGGCTGGGGGGCTGATATCGTCCTGGAGCTCACCGGGCGTGCCGACGCCTTTCCCGAAGGCGTGGCCATGCTTGGCGTCGGCGGGACTTACGTGGTCGTTGGCAATATTTGCGCAGGACATACGGCACCGTTTGACTCTTCAGAATTAGTGCTCTATGGGCGGAAGGTTCTCGGCATTATGTGGTACGAACCCGCCAGCCTTTACAAGGCGTTACAGCTGTTGAGCACGCGGCAAGAACGGTATCCGTTTGACCAAATTGTCTCGCACAAGTTCCCCTTGCGGGAGATCAATCGGGCTTTTGCGGAACAGGACGCCGGCCGCGTTCATCGCGCCGCCTTGCTTCCCTGGGCTTAGTTCGCACCCCCTTCAGGACACCGATGCCGAGATGGCAGCGGTGACCAAAGTACTCAGGGAGTCGGCCAGGGCTTCGAGAATCAAAGCCAGCTGCAAACGGCGGTCAATGTGGTAGTCTGCCAAAAGGCAACGATCCAGCGCTTGCAGGAGTTGGTTGGCAGGTACACGCTCGGCTAATCTCCTCACTTGACTTACCTCCGCAGCGGCAAGCTCGCGACCCGGCTCATTTCCTGCTTGCACGGCTAAAGCGTTGCGCAGTAGCTCGACGACAAACCCAACTACCAGATGCGCCCGCTGGCGTTGCTGGGCGCTATTTTGTCCCGCGCTCTCCACAAAACGCTGCATCTCCTGAGCCAGGGATACGGCATCCATCGCACCCGCATGAAGCAGCTCATAAAGTTTTTGCCGCAGGGTCCAGACCTCCGGCTGGGCCAAGAGCTGGGCACGCTTCAAACTTCCCTGCGCCAGCTGGGCAATGCGCAGCGCCTCGGCTTGCGATTTCACCAAACCTTCCCGGCGTAACCAATCGGCGACGATTTCCGGGCCGAGCGGGGCAAATCGTACCACCTGGCACCGTGATCGAATTGTGGGCAACTGATAATCCGGGCTGGTGCCCAGTAGGATGAGCACAGACGCTGGCGGTGGTTCTTCGAGTGTCTTCAGGAAGGCATTGGCGGACTCTTCGTTGAGGGTATCGGCATCATCGAGCACTACCACCCGAAATCGTCCCCGTGCTGGCTTAACTCCCAAAAGACGGATTACTTCGTGGATCAGCTCGATTGGGAACTCGTGCTTATCAGGAGGCAAGGCGATGTAGCGGAAATCGGGATGCGTTCCCGCATCTACCCAGCGACAGGCAGGACAGTTGTCGCAAGCATCGAAAGTATCTTGCGGAGGATTTTCGCAAAGCAAAGCTCTGGCGAGAGCGACGGCAAAGGTGCGTTTGCCTACTCCTTCGGGACCGACAAACAAATAGGCGTGAGCCAGCCTTTTGGCGCGCAGCGCCTGTGAAAAGTGGCGTTGCAAATCTTCACGCCCCCGAAGGTCTCGAAAGGACAAGGCTGACCTCACGCTGCAAGTCCGCTTGCACTTCTGCAATCGTGCGAGTGGCATCCACGACGATCATTTTATCGCGACAACGCCTTGCTTCTTGGAGGAACCCCTCGCGCACCCGTCGTAGAAAATCCAAACCACGTCGCTCAAAGTTATCGGCGGTTCTTGCTTTGCGTTGGCTTACTTGTTCCGCAGGCAGGTCGAGAACAAACGTGACGTCGGGCAAAGTATCGCCCGTAGCCCATCGCCCCAGTTCCCAGATACGTTCTGGCGGCAGTCCCCCAGCATAGCCCTGATACACCACGCTTGCCAACAAAAAACGATCCACCACGACTATTTCTCCGCGGGCCAGTGCCGGTCGGATAACTTCGGCCACCAGTTGGGCGCGGCTAGCCATGAACAGGAGCAGTTCCGTTATCACATCCATTTCGCAACCACCCAGCAGGAGTTCCCGCAGACGCTCTCCGACTGGCGTACCTCCCGGATCGCGACACATTACCACCTGGTAACCCTGTCGTCGCAGCCATTCAGCCAACAGCTGGCATTGTGTGGTCTTTCCCGCTCCATCTAGACCGTCCAGCGAAAAGAAATAACCCCTCGACATGTCTTTCTCAGCTGTTGATCAAGATCGCGGAAAATCCGATAATTCGCCGCTCGTTTGGGTTTCTGAATACGGCCACCAAGATTCCGTTTCCATCCGTGCGATCACTTGCCCTACCTGCAAGGTATCATCCAAACCTACCAGCCGTTCCAGGAGCACACCATCTACGGGGGCGTCAATATCCACGACAGCTCCAGGAACCACCAACTCTGCCAAGTGATCGCCCTGGCACAAGCGGGTTCCCTCTTCAGCGTACCACAGGCTGAGGCGAATTGGCTCATCGGGGCCGAAGCCCAGGTCTGGCACGCGAACTTCAATGACCATGGCTCAGCTCAACCATTTCATCCGCATGATAACTCGAGCGCACAAAAGGCCCGCTGGCCACATGCAAAAATCCCAGGCGCTTGGCGATCTGCCCCAACTCAGCGAACTCGTGGGGCGGTACATAACGCACGACCGGCACGTGGCGCAGGCTTGGGGCCAAATACTGCCCCAGAGTCAGGCAATCACAGCCGTGCTGGCGAAGATCCGCCAAGACCTCGAGCAATTCCTCACGCGTTTCGCCTAGCCCCAGCATGAGTCCGCTCTTGGTGCGAATGTGCGGGGCTTGCTCTTTGACATGCGCCAGCAGCCGCAAACTTCGATTATAATCCGCCCGCCCGCGCACCTTGCGGTATAAGCGGGGCACAGTTTCGACATTGTGGTTATACACGTCGGGCCCTGCTTCGAGGACACGATCCACCGCCCGGAGATTGCCCAGGAAGTCGGGGGTCAGCACTTCGACGGTAGCCTCGGTGAGCTGGCGCACTGCTAGTATGCAGCGATAAAAATGCTCCGCTCCACCGTCGGGCAAATCGTCGCGGGTCACCGAGGTAATCACCACATGGCGCAAGCCTAAGCGGCGGGCAGCCTCCGCCACACGCTGCGGCTCATCCGCTTCGACAGGTAACGGTTTGCCGCGCGCCACCGCACAAAACCCACATGGCCGAGTGCAGATGTTTCCCAGGATCATAAATGTCGCCGTCCGCCGGGCGTAACATTCCGGCAAGTTGGGGCAACGCGAGTTTTCGCACACCGTCTCCAGCCGTAATTCTCGCAGCAGGCGATGGGTGTAAAAAGCTTCATTACCTCGCGGCAAGGGCTTCTTAAGCCAGCCTGGCAACCGTCGCTTCCTCGCCCTTTCTGGCTCCGGACACTGCGCCAATCCTTCCTCGACCGCGGGGCTGCGAACGGCGGGCGCCACTCTAGCGTGCTCATTCGGCGGAAGCTTCTGAGCGGGGTTGTTGTCCGCACCAAGCTGGCACGAAGAGCCCGCGCTGACCAGGCCCCATGTCATGCACTTGAGCGGCGAATCGGCTCCTGCGACACTATCTTCGACGAGAGGTAACCGTAGCACTCTCGCTCGCCTTTCGCATTAGCCAAGGATGCTCCAGGGAAAGCATCAGCGACTCATATTGTAGCTGCCGGCACAGATGCTGGAGCAAAAACTCGCGCACCTCGGCCGACCGAATCCGGCGATGGCATTCGCGTTCCAGCGAAGTCATCGGCGGGGCGTTGTAACTGGTGCGCACCAGAGGGTAATACGTAAGGTCTGGCCCAATATTGAGGATTCCTCCAAAGCTGGTCACCCCTTGCCGCACATGAACTCCGAGACACGCGATGGGTCTGCCTTGGACCCAAACTTCCGTTCCGGGAGCTGGCGTTTCAGCCGAGAGCAGATAATCTCTCACTACGTCCACCAGTGCCTGGCGCAACCGCCTCAGATATTCTGCCAGCGACCAGCCATGAAATGCCAGGGGCACTACGAGGTAAATAACCACCTGGCCAGGCAAGTGCAACCAGCAACCACCTCCACGGTTTACCCAGTGCACCTGCCAGCCCCGTCGCTGCAATTCTTCCAGGTCAGGCACTACGTGGCGATAGCTTCCCTGCCGGCCGATACTGATACAGCCAGAGTGTTCGCAAAGCAAAACGCTGGCTCGTTGAGACCGCGCTGCCTCGGCCACCAGCAAACGCTGCACCTGCAGCGCCGCTGTCCATTCGAGCTTACCGAGCAAATAGGTGCACAGCGTTTTTTCGGTCGTGCGTCGTTGAAGCAGCATCAGGGACTACCGTTTTCTAAAGCCATGGAGCCGAATCCAGATGCACCAGTTTTCTTCTCCATCACGTCTATCATGCCAGACTTTTCACCATAAGCAAGCGCTGGCCCGACCATTTACCCAAGAATATTCTCCGAGCGCGTCAAGCAATTTGTTACTACGTGCTCAAGAACTGTGCTTGCCATGGCTGCCGTCCGGTTCCCATTGAGCGGCAGACATCTGCACGCTGGTGTGTGACGCGAAGAACTTATGCGCATCGTAAGCGGCGAATGCGCGATTTGCGAATTGCGTTTCTGTGGCTGTTCCGGCTCTCCGGCTGGCTATGGCGAGCTGTATGCGACCCTCTCAATGTGCAACAACCGTCAGCTTCAGCACAACCGTTCTCTCTGAGCACACGCTCCACGGTTCGCAGTTTGCTTGGTTACGGTGTGCCCCAGCCCGTTCCGCCAGGTCGGCGTCAGCAGACGATTTCTCGTTATGACGCCGCTCCAACGATATCGTGCTAAACGGTCGCGAGAATTGCGGGTTTTCCGAGTGGGGTGGCGGCGCCGGGTGTTCTCAGTCCTCCGGTGTCAAGCAGTGCACTTTCCGCGGTTGTTCGTTTAGGCAACGAGGTGCAGCTGGCGTTCGGGAAAGCCCGGCATTCATAAAATGCGTTTATAATC
>BEIM01000046.1 GCA_002898995.1 bacterium HR36 | reverse complement strand
CGATTTGCCGCATAACTTGTACCGCTTCAACGGGATATTGGCCGCTGGCAGTCTCTGCCGAAAGCATTACCGCATCTGTGCCGTCCAGAATAGCGTTGGCGACATCGCTGACCTCAGCGCGGGTCGGCTGGGAGTTGTAGCGCATGCTCTCGAGCATTTGCGTGGCGGTGATGACGGGTTTGCCCCAAAGCCGGCATCGGGCGATGATCTCCTTTTGCACAAGGGGTACGCGTGCTAATTCAGTTTCGACACCCAGGTCGCCACGCGCCACCATGACGGCGTCGCTGGCACGGATAATGTCGTCGAGGTGCTGCAAAGCGGAGGCGCGTTCGATTTTGGCGACGATCCCTAGGTCGAGGCGTCGCTGCTCCAACTCACGGCGCAGCCATTTCACATCATTGGCGCTGCCCACGAAACTCAGTCCCACGTAGTCCACGGGGCGCTGCGCTAAAGCATCGAGGTCGCGCAGGTCTTTGTCAGTAATCGCGGGCAAGCGCACCTCCACACCCGGGGCAGCGATCCCCTGGCGGGGACGAATCTCCCCAGGCGTGAGAATCTCGATGCGAACACCGTCGCTCAGCTTGTCAATGACTTTCGCCGCCACCGTGCCGTCGGCAAAAAGCAACTTGTCCCCGGGCGATAGCATGGCAACGAGATGCGGGTAGTTGCAGGAAATCTCATCGGGCTGGGCATGAGCCTCGCGTACGAGCCGTAAAGTTTGGCCTGCTTGTAACCGCAGTGAACCGTTGGGTACTTCGTGAAGACGCCATTTCGGTCCGGCAAGGTCTTGCAGGATGGCTAAGGGTCGGTCAAGGCGAGCCGCGACATGTCGCACGGTGGCCGCCACCCGGTCATGCCAAGCAGGCTCACCGTGTGCGCTATTGAGGCGAAAAACGCTGACGCCAGCCTCCGCCAGCTGCTCCACCTTCTCTTCGGTTTCGCTGGCTGGCCCGAGGGTGGCGATAATCTTAGTGCGCGGCATGGGCATAATGGTTGCTCCCGGATCATTAGCCTACAGTTGCGGAGGGCTTTAGCATAGCGGTCCTAGCTATGTTACCGACCGCCGGGGCAACCTCGTTTTATCGTGCCGTATCGGCGTTGGCTTGTTTCCTTAGCCAAGTTGCACCTGCCGTGGGCGGGCAAAGGAATGTGGAATTTTACTGTGTCAGAGGTGGCTTCTTACGTTAGCCGCGTTATGTTGGCATCGTAGGCTGGGGTGCTCGCCGATCGAAATCGTTGCCCAGAGATACGCAAGAGGTTTGCGGAAGCCAACGTGCGCTGCAGCAGCCTCTGGCCAGAGCAGTCAGGCTTTGCGGCCTGGGCGATGCTTTTTGACCGCAGTACGGCCCTTGTTATAATGCCCCTGGTTGTGCGGCGGTTTGGAAATCCTACGAGGGAAATGCTCTAGAGTAATGCAGTTTGCAGCAGGGAGAAGTGGGTATGCTTGTTGCGGGGGGCAAGCGCGGGGGAGAAAGAAGCCGAGAATCGGTTGCTCGATTTTGTCCCGCAGCGTTTTCACGAGATGGCATCGCGGATGTTCAGCGCACGGCGGGATGGGGCGTGCAGTGGTTGCGATGCGCTGCGGGAAATGTATGTCCGCTTGCTCAAGATGTTGCGGGAGCCGCCGGGGTTGGCCGCAGGCCCGCGTGTATTTTTAGCTTAGTCCGAATGTATCGGATTCTGGGGCAACATGCAGCAAGGCGGATGGGCATTGTCCAAAATTGACTAGCTCCTCGAAAAACGCGAAGATCACGGTAAAAACGCAGCCGGCGGAATCTGCATCGCATGCTGTTGGCCAGCCAGCATCTGCCTGAGAGTACCAGTGTGAACTTCAGGCTTACCAGTGGAGGCCCCTAATCCTCGGTTAGGCCGGGATAGTTGCGCATGACGAGGTGGCTATTGATGCGCTGGATGAGGTCGAGGGCAACGCTGACGACGATCAGCAAGCCGGTACCGCCGTAAAACTGGGCGACAATCGGATGCACTTGGAGCGTAGCGCTAATAATGGTAGGCACGATCGCCACCACTGCCAGAAACGCCGCGCCCACATAGGTGATCCGCACCATTACTTTTTCCAGGTATTCAGCAGTGCTCTTGCCCGGGCGATAACCTGGAATAAAGCTGCCGTATTCCTTGAGGTTGTCGGAAATGTCCTTGGGGTTGAAGGTGATCGCCGTCCAGAAATAGCAGAAGAAGTAAATCAGGGCGATGTAGCAGAGGGTGTAGATATAGCGATGATTGCGAAAATCGTCCGCGAGAGCGGCCGCCCAACCGAGCCCGCGCGGCGTGATCTGAGCGAGAAAGTCAAACAAGAACACGGGAATCATGAGCAGGCTGCCAGCAAAGATAATCGGCATAACGCCAGCTTGATTGACCCGGAGCGGCAACCAGTTGCGCTGTCCCCCCATGATCCGGCGGCCACGGACATGGCGCGCCGACTGCATCGGAATCCGCCGCTGTGCCTTGGTCATGGCAATCACGCCGAGCACCACTCCCAGAAACAGCAACACCAACACGATCACGATTTCCACGGTTGGTTCCGTGCCCGAACCTCCTCCCAGACGGAATAAGCTCTCCCGCAGCCGGGTTACACCACTGACGTCCTCGAACAGAAACATCCGCGTGGCCTCAGGCAAACGGGCGACAATGCCTGCCATGATCAGCAAACTAATCCCGTTGCCGATTCCGTATTCGTCAATTTGCTCGCCCAGCCACATCAGAAACACGGTGCCAGCCGTCATGGTGATGACGGCGGTGATGTAATAGAACCAACTCTGGTAAATATCGGGGCGGAATACATTTTCACCAGCCGCACCAGCAGGAGCAAGCATTCGCAGATACATAGCGCTTTGAATAATGCAGATGCCGACAGTGAGATAGCGTGTAAATTCGTTGATTTTCCTGCGCCCCATTTCGCCTTCTTTCTGCAACTTTTCCAACGCGGGAATAACGCTGGCCAGCAGTTGCAGGATAATCGAGGCGGAGATGTAGGGCATGATACCAAGGCCAAAGATCGTCAGCATGCCCAAGTTGGAACCGCTGAACATGCTCGCCATCGCAAATAGTTGGCCGAATTGCCCGGCGGCTACCGATTCTGCCCAACGCCGCATCGCCTCGGGATCGACAAGTGGTAACGGAACGTGGTAGCCTAGCCGATAGACGGCCAAGAACACCAAAGTAATGGCAATTTTGCGCGTAAGGTCGGGGATTTTGAAAATGTTGAGGAAATAATTCACGACCACCATCCTCTTGTGGTATCGCCTCTCAGCTAGTCGAGTGTTTTCAGCTTGGGCGATCTCCTGAGGGCCGTTAGCTGATAATCAAGCCGAAGCTGGCGAATTCGTCAAGAGAGGTATCGGGGCTGTCGGGGCCTCATCTTGTTGCGGGGAACCGGTTTGGGGCCAGGCAAAACTTCACAGGTGCCGCCCTGGGCTTCGATTTTCGCTTTGGCCGTGGCTGAAAAATGATGCGCCTTGACGACAAGGCGTTTGCGCAACTCGCCATCCCCGAGGACACGTAGGCCGTCATATTGGCCGTCCACCAGCCGTTTCTGCCGCAAGGCTTCCAGGTCCACCGTGTCGCCATCTTGAAAAGCGCGCTCCAGGTCGCCGACGTTGATGATGGCGTACTCCCGCCGCCAGGTTGCGTTGCTGAAACCGCGTTTCGGAACCCGGCGAATCATCGGCATCTGCCCGCCTTCCGAAAGCGGGTGGGGTTTGTTGGTGCCTGCCCGGCTCTTCTGGCCCTTGTGGCCGCGGGTGCTGGTCTTGCCGTGCCCAGAGCCAATTCCTCGGCCCACACGTTTTTTCCGCTTCCGGCGATGGACGCCCACATGTACCTGCGATAAATCCATAGTTGGCTCCCTTACCGCTGCGGCGTCTCTGGACTTTAGCCCGCTACGGCGCTGGCGCTGTAGCCATTTTGCCTCCAGCGGCTATAGTTTCACACCTCGTAGTCGTTCCACTTCTTCCTTGGTGCGCAGCATCCGCAAACCGTTGATCGTCGCCTTGACGACGTTAAGCGGATTGGTGCTTCCGTGCACTTTGGTCAGGATGTTGCGAATGCCGCACAGTTCCAGCACTTGCCGGACACCAGGCCCTGCCTTGACGCCCGTACCTGGCCCGGCGGGAACCATAATGACCTTAGTGGTGCCGAACTTGCCAATCACCTTATGGGGAATGGTGTCGCCTTTGAGACTGATACGGTGCAGGTTCTGCTGTGCGAGTTTGGTGGCTTTTTCGACGGCGGGAGGCACTTCGTTCGCCTTGCCATAGCCGTACCCCACACGGCCGTTACGGTCGCCTACCACGACCAACGCATTAAAGCTAAACCGCCGGCCACCTTTGATCACCGCGGCACAGCGGCGAATCTTAATCACGCGGTCTTCCAGTTGTCCAACCGATGGTTCTGTATAGCCGATGGCCATAAGCTTGCTCCTGGTTTTCTTCTCGTTGGGGTTGGCAGCAGAGGCTCGGTTCTATCAGCCACGCTCGCCAACGGGAATCAGTGTCGAAGGCTCGGTCCCAGTCGTTACCCTGGCCGAGGCAAAGTATCTATCAATTCTGCAGACCCCTATTTGCCACAAGCATGCGTAATAGCAATGCTGCCAGAAGAATGCCCAGAATGAGCAGCGAATATTTGAGGATGGTTAGAAGATTTTGCGGCGTTATAGTTGGCGGTGGCGCGTAGAATTCAGTGCCGTGTTCAATTGCGGCGGTGTTGGGCTTCTGGCGGGAAATCTTACGGAAAATGCATCCGTATGTTGTTAGCAAAAGTTTCCATAGTGAAAGCAAGGCCATCAGCACTCTCTCATCTCACAAAACCCTGCTCTGCGAGCCAACGCTCGCTGTTCTCGCGGTGGCCTGGCGCTATCACGGTCCGACTCGAAGATCGAACCGCTAAAACTGCAAGCCCCCCTCGCGGGCAGCTTCGGCGAGTGCTTTGACCCGACCGTGGTACTTATAGGGACCGCGATCGAAGCATACCTTGGTAATGCCCTTGGCCAGGGCCAGTTCGGCAATGCGTTTGCCAATCACCTTGGCCGCCGCGATGTTGCCACCGTATTTTAGCCCCGAGTTTTTCCCGCAGCTAGAAGCAGCACAAAGGGTAATCCCGTGGAGATCGTCAATGATCTGGGCATAAATATGTTTGTTGCTACGGAAGACGGACAATCGGGGTCGCTCCGGGGTTCCAAAAATGCGCTTGCGGACGCGCCAAGCACGGCGCTGCCGGAGTCTAGCCTTACGTGTTTGCGGGTTCATGCTCGCTCACCTCCATCTTCCGATTGCCGACCGGAAGATTTGCAATTCATGATAAAAAGGCCGAGTCCCAGTTTGCAAAAGATCCTCACGCGTTTGCGTGCCACCGTCGGCTCGAGGGGCGGTTATCCGCCTGCACCCACAGGCGCCTTGCCTTGCTTGCGGCGCACCACTTCGTTTTCGTAACGAATGCCTTTGCCTTTGTACGGCTCAGGCGGACGCACATGGCGCACTTCCGCGGCAAACTCGCCCACCTTCTGCTTATCACAGCCCCGAATGACAATCGTGTTCGGGTCGGGCACCTCGACAGTAAGTTCAGTTGGCACATCCAGGATGACGGGATGCGAAAAGCCCACGCTTAAGACCAGCTTGGGCCTGCCCTGTTTGTCCTTTTCCAACCGCGCCTGGTAACCAATACCCTCGATTTTCAAGCGTTTCTCAAATCCCTGAGTAACGCCCAGGACCATGTTGTTGATAAGTGTGCGTGTCAGGCCGTGCAGGGCGCGATTGAGCCGTTCGTCGTTGGGCCGTTCCACGCGAATCTGCCGAGCTTGATAGTCGTAGCTGACGCGCATATTGGGATGATAGCGAAACTCCAGCTTGCCCTTGGGGCCCTCGACACGCAAAGTGCCGTTGTCCAACTGAACTTTGACATTGGCTGGTACTGCCACTGGTTGCTTGCCGATGCGTGACATGGTCGAGTCCCTCCGCCTGGTTACCAAACCTCACACAGCACTTCGCCGCCTAAATGCCTACGCCGAGCTTGGCGGTCGCTCATGATCCCGCGACTCGTGCTGAGCACTGCGATCCCCAGACCGTTGAGCACAGGCTTGAGTTCCCGATAGCCCCGATAAACACGTCGCCCAGGTTTGCTGACGCGTTCGATGGAACGAATCACCTGTTCCCCTTGATCACCGTATTTGAGGAAAATACGCAAAATCGGCTTGGGGTCTTTTTCCCCGGGGAAGAATTCGTGCCGGCCGGTCTGTTCGTCGGGGCGGATGCGCCCCACCTGGTAGTTGTGGATGTAGCCTTCTTCCTTGAGCACCTGCGCGATGCCCACTTTTTCGCGGCTGGAGGGTATATCTACAAAAGGTGCCTCAATGCGCAAGGCATTGCGGATACGGGTGAGCATGTCAGCAATCGGATCAGTCATCATGTTGGTTAGCCGTCCCTTTTTACCAGCTAGCTTTTCTCACGCCAGGGATCAACCCCCAGCTGGCCATGTTGCGGAAGCAGATCCGGCAGATACCGAACTTGCGATAAATGCCACGTGCTCGGCCACATAAGCGGCAGCGTAAACGAATGCGGATCAGTTCACGCGGCGCGATTTTGACCTGATCGCGCTGCCGGCGGTATTTTTCTAGAAGCTCCAGTTGTTTGGCAAATTTTGCCTTTTTCGCTTTGACAGCCATGGGTATTCTCACGGATGTCGCTGGGTATTGGACATTGGCACGACTGGCGAAGGTCCAGGGCTTGCCCAGCGGCTAGCTTTCTCGGAAAGGTAGGCCAAGTAATTGTAAGAGGAGTCGCCCCTCTTCGTCGTTCTTCGCCGTGGTGGTAATACACACATCCATTCCCTGAGCAAAATGCACTTTATCGGGATCAACTTCGGGGAAAACCGTTTGCTCGGGGAGGCCCAGCGAATAATTGCCATGCCCGTCGAAACTACGGGGATTGAGGCCACGGAAATCGCGGATGCGAGGCAGCGCGATACTGATAAGCCGATCGAGAAACTCATACATCCGTTTGCCCCGCAACGTAACCTTGCAACCGATTTCCATGCCCTTACGCAGGCGAAACCCGCTTACGGACTTCTTGGCTTTGGTAATGATGGGTTTTTGGCCGGTGATAAGTGCCAAGTGCTGCGCAGCCTGCTCCAAGCGCGAGCGTTCTTGGATAGCTTTGCCCACGCCCATATTGACGGTAATTTTTTCCAGGCGCGGCAGGCTCAGAATGTTCTTCCGCCCGAGCCGTTTCTGTAGCTCGGAGACGACCTCGTTGCGATATTTTTCGAGCAAGCGGGCCATGATTTCCTCGATCTGGCTCACGGGGTGGCTACTGGCGTCCCGCTCGGCTGGCTTAGCCGTTTCTTCTTAGCGGGACCTATCGCCCCCAGACTGTTTTTGCATTTCTTGCAGTAGCGTTCTTTGGTTCCATCAGGGAGATAGCGGCGGCCAACACGGACACCCCGCCGACAGTTTGTGCAATACAGCATGACGTTGGCCACGCTGATGGGCATTTCCTTTTGAATGCGCCCACCTCGTGGATTGCGCCGCGAAGGACGCACATGTTTCCAGACTACATTGACACCTTCGACAAGGATTTTGTTCTCTTTGGGATACACCTCAAGCACCTTGGCGATGCTGCTATGGTCTGGAGCGGCATCGCTTCCTTTGATGACAACCACAGTATCCCCGCGGCGAATTAGCATGGCGATAGCTCCTCGAGACACAGGCTTATATTCTCAAAGCATTTGCTCTTTTAGACAACCTCCGCGGCCAAGCTGATGATTTTCATAAAGCCTTTTTCCCGAAGTTCGCGGGCCACCGCGCCAAAGATGCGTGTCCCCTTGGGATTTTTCTCGTTGTCAATGAGCACCATCGCATTACTGTCAAAGCGAACGTAGCTGCCATCTTCGCGGCGGTAGGGTTTCTTGCAACGTACTATGACACCTTTAACAATGTCGCCGGGCTTAACTTCACCGCCTGGGATGGCCTTCTTGACGCTGGCCACAATGATATCTCCAAGGCCCCCGTAGCGACGCTTACTGCCGCCCAAAACCTTGATACACATACACTCTTTGGCACCCGTATTATCGGCGACGTCCAGATAGGTAGTCATTTGGATCATAGCCCATCTCCTAATTTCCTGGGTAAGAGCGTTCAGCCAGGTTCAGCGCGTGAGACCGATGCTCCCATCGGGCACCTGCGCGCCAGCGCGAGCAGACGACGGGGATCCCCGTTACGACGAACTGGCTGGCTGGGCACCCGCCGTTGCCGCAGCGGATAGTTCCTGCGCTTCTGTCTCGGCCACGCGTTTGGTGCCCGCTCGCGCGATAATTTCGACCAACCGCCAGCGTTTCAGTTTGGAAAGTGGGCGTGTTTCCATGATTTTGACGGTGTCGCCCACATGTGATTCATTGTGCTCATCATGGACGTAGCAGATTGTACGCCGGCGAATATATTTGCCGTAGCGCGGATGTTGCACCAGGCGGGGGATTTCCACACGCCGAGTTTTGTTCATTTTGTCGCTGGTCACGACGCCAATAGCGACTTTACGTCGGCCTCGCTGGGTCGGCGCTAGTGGACTAGGTTGGTTCTGGTGTGGGAGCGTTTCACTCATAGTCGTCCTGGTTCTGGTAATGCGGTCGGCCTATCGCAGCGGCGGCTAGTTTGATTGAGGCGGCTAGGCCGATGGCTGTCGTTCTAAGGAGTTCAGGTGCTGGAAGATTGTCCCGGCGCAGGGGAGGCCTGACGTTGCCGCTGGAGTTCGCGTTCTCGTTTGACTGTCAGGATGCGGGCGATGTCGCGCCGGGCTTTTCGGATTTCCATGGGGACGTCGCGGCGCTGCGTCGATGCTTGGACACGCAAAGCGAAGAGATCACGGACACGCTCTTTGTAAAGCAGTTCCAGCTGCTCATCGCTCATTTGCCGCAGGTCTTGCGCCTTGAGCGGATCGGCCATGATTTAGCCTCCGATACTGGGCCGGCGAGTGACAAACCGACACTTGAAAGGCATTTTATGGGCGACCCGCGCCAGGCATTCCCGGGCGGCATCTTCAGGGACACCGCCAATCTCATAAAGAATCGTGCCCGGTTTAACCACCGCCGCCCAATATTCCGGCTCTCCCTTGCCTTTGCCCATGCGGGTCTCGGCGGGTTTGGCAGAGATGGATTTATGAGGAAAGACGCGGATGAAAATGCGTCCCTCACCGCGCAGGAAGTGGGTCGCGGTCACACGCCCGGCCTCGATACACTGGGCGCTGAGCCAGCCACCTTCCAGGGCCTGTAAGCCGTATTCCCCGAAGGCGACCTTATTCGTTCGACAAGCGTTGCCGCGCACGCGCCCGCGCTGGCTTTTTCGATACTTGACCCGCTTGGGCATCAAGGGCATGGCTGGCTTCCTCCAGGTAAGCGCCAAGGTTGATCCATACTTTCACGCCGATCACACCGAGGGTGGTGCGGGCTATGGCAAAACCGTAGTCAATTTTCGCCCGCAACGTCTGCAACGGAATCCGGCCGCGGATTTCTTTTTCACATCGGGCCATCTCTGCACCGGCCAAGCGCCCCGAAAGCTGAATCTTGATCCCTTGGGCCCCGGCCTCCATCGTCTGGTCAGCGGCCCGCTTCATAGCGCGGCGAAAACTGCCTCGCTTCACCAGCTGCTCGGCAATATCTTCGGCCACGAGTTGGGCGCTCAGTTCTGGCTTCTCCACCTCGAGGATGCGCAGGTTGATCTTACGCCCTGTCAAATCCTCGAGTTGCTGGGTCAGTTCTCCCACTTCCTGGCCACGTTTGCCGATGAGCAAACCAGCTCGAGCCGCATAGACAATCACTTTCACCTCTTCCCGCGTTCGCTCGATCTCGATACGGGCGATGCCTGTGTCGGAGTATTTTTTCTTGACGAACTGGCGGA
This sequence comes from bacterium HR36, assembly GCA_002898995.1. Classification (GTDB taxonomy): domain Bacteria; phylum Planctomycetota; class Planctomycetia; order Gemmatales; family HRBIN36; genus HRBIN36. The sequence goes on along the minus strand of BEIM01000046.1, from coordinate 3,261 downwards.
TCTTTTCGTCCTCGACCAACAAATCCGCGAACTCGCGTTTGCCAGCATACCAGCGGCTACGCCAGTCCTCCATGATGCCGACGCGGAAGCCAATCGGGCAAACTTTTTGTCCCATGTCTGTTCTCCGTTACCGGCCCCTAGCTCGCAGCCACCAGGGCGACATGAATGTGCGATAGCCTGCGGCGAATCAAATAAGCCATGCCCCGTGCCCGCGGCTCAACGCGTTTCCACATTGGACCGTCGTCCACGCGCGCCTCCACAACGATCAGTTCCTCAGTGCGGCGTACGCCTTGGTCGGCGGCATTGGCCACCGCGCTACGCACTGCATTTTCCAGTAAGCGGGCACCGCGGTTGGGATAATAGCGCAGCAGTTCCAGCGCCTCATCCACGGGTTTGTGGCGAATCAGCTGGGCAAAAGGGCGGATTTTCCGCGCGCCCATATCGGCAAAGTAATGATGGGCAGTGTAGATTCCCGCCCTGCTGGGTTTTGGCTTGGCCATAGACAGCTCCTACACTCTGGCCCAAAGGCAAAGAAACAACGTTCCCCGTGGGCCAGGGAACGTCGTGGGCATCCGAGTTGGTGCCTGAGCACCAACCTGCGGAAGGAGAGCCTAAGTTGCGGGGGCGGGATTCGAACCCGCGACCTCCAGGTTATGAGCCTGGCGAGCTGCCACTGCTCCACCCCGCGGTGCTGGGCATTATATTCTACTACTTCTGTCCAGTGGCGCTCTTACGATGGCCGCTGTGCCCTCGGAAAGTCCGCGTCGGGGAGAATTCCCCAAGTTTATGGCCGACCATGTCTTCCGTTACGAAGACCTTGTTAAACACGCGTCCATTGTGCACCAGGAAAGTAAAGCCGACAAATTCCGGGATAATGGTGCAATCGCGGGCCCAGGTCTTGATCGGCTCCTTCTTCTTGGCCTCGATTTGCTTCATCACCTTTTTGAGCAGCTTGGGATCAACGTATGGGCCTTTTTTGAGGGATCGGCTCATGGGGGTCTCCCTGCCAGGTCAGGAGTTTATCCTTCGCTGTAATGAGGTCCTGGAGGACGACGGCGAATAATGAAGCGGTTGGAGGGTTTGCGGGGCTTGCGTGTTTTGCCCCCTTTGGCATAGACTCCTGTCGGGCTGCACGGATGCCGGCCACCCTTGGTTCGGCCTTCGCCCCCGCCCATCGGGTGTGCGTAGGGGCTCATGGCCACGCCGCGGACATGCGGTCGAATACCGAGCCAACGGCTCCTTCCTGCTTTGCCCAGTGGGATATTCATGTGGTCGGGATTACTGACGCGGCCGATGGTCGCCCGACAATCTGCAGAGATGCGCCGCACTTCTCCAGAGGGCAGAGTCAGCTGCGCCCACTTTCCTTCGCGGGCGGTCAGCGTCGCACTCGCACCTGCACTTCGGCACAGCTGCCCACCCCGCCCAGGCGTTAGCTCGATATTGTGCACCTCCATCCCCAGCGGGATCTTCCGCAACGGCAGACAATTGCCGAGCCGCGGTTCCGCGTCTTCGCCAGACATAATCTTGTCGCCCGCTTTCAGTCCTTCTGGAGCGAGGTGGTAGCGTTTTTCCCCATCTTCGTACTCTACCAAGGCGATGCGAGCAGAACGGTTCGGATCGTATTCGATGGCCAATACCGTGCCCCAGACCCCGTCTTTGTCGCGTTTGAAGTCGATAATGCGGTACATCCGCTTCTGTCCGCCTCCACGGTGCCGCGAGGTGATAATGCCTTGGTTATTCCGGCCACCGCTGCGGACATATGGTTGCAGCAGGCTCTTTTCCGGCTCTTTTTTGCGGTCGGTGATTTCCACAAAATCGCTCACCGCACCGTGGCGTCGGCCGGGACTGGTCGGCTTGTAATAGCGAATACCCATTGGCGTTCATCCTGTTTGGCTCATGTTCGGAGTGGTCAGCAAATCTTAGTCAGCGTGGCCAAGCGAAGGCCGTTTATTGTACGGGCACCGCTGCTAATTCTCCAGCCTGGGCTTTAGCTCCGCGAAGCCCGCGAGTTTGTTAGAACAGGTCAATGTGATCCTCAGGATGTAGGAAGACCACTGCTTTTTTGTAACCGGACTTGCGGCCGGGAATCCCCCGAAATCGCCGAGGCTTGCCCAAGCGGTTCATCGTCCGCACGCGGAGGACACGCACATTGAAAAGCTCCTCGACGGCCGCCTTGATTTCTGGTTTGGTGGCGTATTGATTGACCTCGAAAGTGTAGGCTTTTCGCCGCTCCGAAAGGAACAAACCTTTTTCCGTAATGATCGGGCGGATAATGATCTGGTGTGCTTCCAATTTCGGGCCTTTGGTGCGCTGTTCGCCGGGTTTGAGCCGTAGCATGATCGGTTTCCCTTTCGCAAGTTTGGCCGCTTCCGCCACTTTTCAGCGCAAGCGTCTAATAACTTGCCAGGATTCAGGGAGCTAATGTTCCGGTTAGCTTAGCCCTCCCACTGTCAACCGAGGAAAGCGCAGGTCAAGTAGTGGCGATGGCTGCGGACTCCGGCGAGGGAGTGGCTACCGGTGAGCCATTTGATGCTGGTGTGTAGCCGACAATCGCCCGCGCTCGTTGTCGCAGCGTTTCCAGGGCCTTCAGCGTCAGCAAGAGCCGCTTTTGCCGCAGCACGACGTAGGTATTGAATTCCGTTACTGGGTACATGAGGACTTTCGGTAAGTTACGGGCCGCGCGATACACTTCGGGATTATACTCGTGCAATCCGATCAAGGTCGAGGTACCCTCCAGCCGCAGGTTCTTGAGGATCTTGGCCATCTGTTTGGTTTTGATTTCGGGGAGCTGGAGGGTGTCCACGATGACAGCTTCGTTATCGAGGAATTTGCTGAGCACGGCCTGGCAAATGGCGGCGCGCACAGCCTTTTTCGGCAAATGATATTCGTAGTCGCGAGGTTTGGGCCCCTTAGCGGTTCCACCGCCGACTCGCTTGTTAGTGCGGCGGGTGCCGGCACGTGCGCGGCCAGTGCCTTTTTGCCGATACAGTTTACGGGTGCTGCCTGCGACCTCGCCGCGTCGTTTCGTCGCATGCGTACCACGACGTCGGTTCGCCAAGTGCATGAGAACCACGTCGTGCAGCAATTGCTTATTGACCCGACCGCCGAATTCTGCCGGGTCTATCTGCACCGTACCGATCGCATCACCTTGCTGGTTATAGACGTTGAGCGTGATCATGCCGTGACAAGCTCCGTCGGCGCTGGGCCATCCAAGCGTGCACGCCCGCCCCGTTTCCCAGATGGATACTCTACCGCGACAGA